>SYPI01000062.1 GCA_005804005.1 Planctomycetia bacterium | reverse complement strand
TCGAGTTCATTGAACTGGCCGTGGCGTTCGACGCACTCTCATTCGTGGTCCACCCCAAGAACGACTGGGTCAAGACACTGTCGCTGGATCAGATCCGCAAGATCTATCTGGCAGGTGACGCCGCCAAAAAGTGGAGCGACATCGACCCATCTTGGCCAGCCCGGCCGATTCACTGCTTCTCGCCCGGGACCGACTCTGGAACGTTTGACTACTTCAAGGAAGTGGTGGCCGGATCGATGGGACAGATTCGCGCCGACATGAGCGTGAGCGAAGATGACAACGCGCTGGTCACCGGGGTGGCCGGCGACCCCGACGCCATCGGCTACTTCGGGCTCGCCTACTTCGAGGAAAACACCGACAAACTGCGGGCCATTCCGGTGATCAATGTGGCCGGAGTCGCCGTGGCCCCCTCGGCCGCCAGTGTGAACATCGGCACCTACACGCCGTTCTCCCGGCCGCTGTTCATCTATGTGAACCGCAAATCTGCTGAGCAGCCAGGAGTGAAGGGCTTCGTTGACTTCTTCCTAGCCGAGGCGCCGGCTCTGGTTGATGAGGTTGGCTATGTCCCTATCCCCGCCGAGCTCTACAGCCGCACCAACTCCCACTGGACAGCCCGAACCTCCGGATCGGCTTGGATCCACGACGGCAAAGATGTTCCCGGCGATTTCACCACCACCTACAAGTGATCGGGCCGACGAATTCCTGAAGCCCAGATAGCACTGAGGCCGACCGCAGAGCTGGTTCTGCGAGGGCGACCGCGCTCACGCGCCATTCGCACCGCGAGGGAAGGGCTGATCCGCGCCGGGCTGTTCACCTGCGCCGGGTTCTCAGTGGCGGTGACTGCGGCGATCATCGTGGTGCTGGTCCGTGAGGGCTGGGCGTTCTTCTCCTCGGGGGTGCCAGGCACCGGCCTGTGGGAGTTCCTCACCGGTACAGAGTGGAATCCGCTGCTGGGCGCCGAGCGCCACTTCGGGGTGCTGCCGCTGGTTTCCGGGACGGTGCTGGTTACCACAATCGCTGCCCTCTTCGCCCTACCGGTCGGCCTGCTGGTGGCCGTCTACCTGAGCGAGTACGCCCCGGCCCGCGTGCGCACCCCGGTAAAGGCGGCGCTGGAAATCTTGGCTGGCGTACCCACCGTTGTCTACGGGTTCTTCGCCCTGACCTACATCACGCCGCACATCCTGCAGGAACTGCCGCTGGGAATCGGCCAGCAATTCGGCACCTACAGCGCCCTTTCTGGCGGGCTGGCGGTGGGCATCATGATTCTGCCAATCGTCTCATCCCTCAGCGAGGATGCCCTGCGCGCTGTACCGCGCAGCCTGCGCGACGGCGCCTACGCACTAGGCGCCACCAAGTTTGATGTCTCGCTGCGGGTGGTGGTACCAGCGGCGCTCAGCGGTGTGGTAGCCGCATTCCTGCTGGCCATAACCCGGGCCATCGGCGAAACCATGATCGTGGCGCTGGCCGCTGGCGGACTGGCGCAACTCACCGCCAATCCCTCGGCGCAGGTGCAAACCATGACCGCCTACATGGTGCAGATATTCCTCGGCGATGCTTCCAGCGCGGGCATCGAGTACCGCTCCAGCTACGCCGTGGCGCTGGCCCTCTTCGCTATGACCATGGCGCTCACTTGGATCGGCAGCATGGTGCTGCGGCGTTTCAGGGAGGAGTACGAGTGACCACCCTGGCCCCGGCCATCTCGACCCAGCGCCGGTTGTTCCACAATCGACTCTTCCTTACCCTCTGTCTAGCGGCTACGACTCTGGCGATTGTCGTGCTGTTCGCCCTCGTGGCTTCAGTGGTGTCCGAGGGCTGGTCGAGCCTGTCTGGGAACTTCCTCGACTCGTTCGCGTCGCGCAAGCCTGCCCAAGCGGGAATCAAGGGCCCACTCTGGGGCAGTCTGTGGGTGTGCACCGTCTGCGGAATCTTGGCGCTGCCAATCGGCGTGGCCACGGCCATCTACCTAGAGGAGTTCGCGCCGCGTGGACGAGTCACCAACCTCATCCGCATGAACATCTCCAACCTTTCGGGGGTGCCAAGCATCGTCTACGGAATCATCGGGCTCACCGCATTCACGCGCTTCTTCGGCCTCCTCGATGCCGACCAGCCATTCGCCGTAGGCGATCCCGAGTCATTCTTCTACTTCCAACTGCCACTGGGGGCCAGTGTGTTGGCCGGAGCGCTCACACTGATGCTGGTGATCCTGCCGATCGTGATCGTGGCCAGTCAGGAGGCGCTGCGCGCCGTGCCCTCCTCGCTGCGCACTGGGGCGATGGCGCTGGGCGCCACTCGTTGGCAAACCACATGGCAGGTCACCCTGCCCGCGGCCACGGGCTCGATCATGACCGGGGCGATCCTGGCGATTAGCCGGGCGGTTGGAGAGGCGGCCCCGCTGCTGGTCATCGGCGGCTACCTGCTGGTGTTCACCACGCCCAGCAACCTGATGAGCGACTTCACGGTCTTGCCGCTGCAGATCTTCAACTGGGCACAGCGCCCGCAGGAGGCCTTCCACGCCATCGCCGCGGCGGCCATCATCGTGCAACTTGGGCTGCTGCTCATTTTCAACTCGGTCGCCGTCTTCATTCGACAACGATTACAGAAGCCGCTTCAATGAGCCCGCTCACCATGGAATCCGCTGCCCCGACCGCCGCAACCACCGAGACTTCGGTCAAGGTGCGCGACTTCGACGCCTGGTACGGCAGTTTTCAGGCGCTGCATCAGGTCGGTCTGGAAATCCCCGCGCGCCGGGTGACCGCCTTCATCGGGCCGTCCGGCTGCGGCAAGAGCACCTTCCTGCGCTGGATCAACCGGATGAACGACACCATCCCCTCGGCCCGCGCTGCGGGAACTCTGTCGCTGCACGGCGAGGACCTGCTCTCGCGGAGCGTCGATGTGGTCGACCTGCGCCGCCGCGTTGGAATGGTGTTCCAGAAGCCCAATCCGTTTCCCAAGTCAATCTTCCACAATGTGGCTTTCGGGCCCCGCCTGCACCGGGCCTACACCCGCAGCGACCTCGACGAGCTGGTGGAATCCAGCCTGCGCGCCGCAGCGCTTTGGGACGAGGTGAAGGACCGGCTGCACGCCTCGGCGCTGGGGCTTTCCGGCGGCCAGCAACAG
>SYPI01000061.1 GCA_005804005.1 Planctomycetia bacterium | reverse complement strand
CTCAAGACCCTGCGGGAACTGGTGGCCCGCGCCGCCAAGCATGAGCCGGTGCAGTATCTGGTCGGCCGCTGGGGATTCTTCGGACATGAACTGGAAGTGAACAGTTCCACGCTGATCCCGAGGCCAGCCACCGAGGCACTGGTGGCCGAGGCGATCCGCCTCTTCGCCGAGGATCGGCGGCTGCGCCTCCTGGACATCGGCACCGGCACCGGCTGCATCGCCATCGCCATCCTCCGCGCCCGGCGTGATGCCGCTCGCGGCCGTCAGTCGCTGGCTTGGAGCGGCGCGCCGAGCGCGGCCCCTCCCGAATCCTCGCCAGCAACCGCCCCGGGAACCTGTGCCGTGGCGACCGATATCTCTGCCGCCGCACTGGAACTGGCTCAACGCAATGCGCACGCCGCCGGACTCGCCGAGGCGATCGACTTCCGCTGCGGCGATCTGTTCGCCCCGCTGGAAGCCCGGTGCGACGAACCGTTCGACCTCATCTGCGCCAACCCGCCCTATATCGGCGACAGCGCCTTCGCCCAGTTGCAGCCCAATGTGCGCGAATGGGAACCAGCCAGCGCGCTGCGCGGCGGGCCCGACGGGCTGCGGGTGGTCGAACCGCTCATCCGACAAGCCCCGCGCTGGCTGAAACCCGGCGGCTGGCTGCTGGTTGAGATCGGATTCGACCAGCGCGATAGTGTGCTAGAGATCGCCTCAACCACCCCGGGCCTGAGCGAATGCGATGTGTTGCGCGACGACGAGGGGCACTGGCGCGTGTTGCGCAGCCGGTGTGTGGCTCAGGCTGGCGCGGCGGGAGACAGCGCCTTGCGAACTTCATCCAGCAGCGCCGTAGCCTGAAACGGCTTGAACAGCACCCCCGACAGACCTTCCTGACTGGAACGCACGATTGAGTGATTCGGGTCGTAGCCGAAGCCGGTCATCAGCAGCACTGCGGTGTTGGGGCACATGTCGCGGGTGGTGCGGAACACTTCATAGCCGTTGCGATCGGGCATGCGAATGTCGGTGATCACCAGGTCGAAGGGCCGGCCAGCTGCCGCCGCACTGGCGATGAGTTCCAAAGCACTGCCGCCATCGCTGGCACATTCCGCCGCCGCGCCGCAGTCATTGAGGATTCCCTGAATCGCCTCACGCACCGCCGGGTCGTCGTCGGCGACCAGAATGCGCTTGCCAGCCAGCGCCGGATCACGGCGGGCATCGCTGGTCAGCCGGTCCACACCCAGCACGGTGCGCGGGCCAGCGGTGGCCGTCTTCAACCGCGTCTCCAGCGAAACCAAGGCGTTTTCCAGCATCTCGTGGCCCTGCAGCCGCCCAGCTGCCACCGCGGTGGCCGCCTCGCGCAGTCGCTGCACCGGGATGGCCACCTCGTCGCGTACTAGCGCCGAAATCCGTTCACTGGTGGTGTAGCGCTCGACAATCAGCATGTCGAGGATGTTCAGCGCCATGGCCACATAGCGACCGTAGGTTTCCAACGCCAAGCGATGTTCCTCACCGTAGCGGTCGGCCTCGGTGGACTCGACATCAAGCACACCGACCACGCGCTCCTGCAGCAACAGCGGCACGGTGATTGCGCATTGGCAGCCGGGCAGACCGGTCCGATAGAGCGGGTCGTGCTGCGGATCGCGGCAGAGGTAACTCTCGCCGGTGGCCGCCACCCGGCCGCTCATGCCGTTGCCATCGGGGCGTGCATAGATTGACTCGCCCACCTTCAGCGGGGGAATGCCGCGGGCGATCACCAACTCAAGCTTGCCGTGCTCGCGGTCGCGCAGCCGCACCTGAAAGTTGGGCTCCTGGAAAATGCGCTCCATGGCATCGACCACCTTGCCTTCCAGGAGCGCCAGCCGCTCGGCCACATTCAGCGGGTTGACGATCTGGGCATCGAGGTCGAGCAGTTCACCGCCAGCGGCATCCACCGAGTCCATCAACTGCGCGAAGTGGGCCCGCCCGGAGGCGTCGAACAGAATGCCCAGCACGCGGTCATCAGAGAGCCGACTGGCTTCAACCTCCCACGCACCGCTGGCTGAGTGGAAACGGCGGCGATTCGCCGCCCCCGACGACGGCGCTGTCTCGCGCAGCACGCCCCGGCAGGCATCGGCGAAGCGCCGCATCGTCTCGGGGTCTTTGGCCGCTAGGCGCTCTGTCATCCAGATAATCTCACCAGCGACATTCACCAGCCCCGCTCCGGCGCCGAGCGCCTCAAGGAGAGTTGTGGGATCGTTGCTGACTCCACGGATAGGGGGTGAAGGCTCCACGGTCGGTGGGCGATTGTAGGAGCCTCTTCAGCGATAGACTTGGCCGCTTCGCGATGATCGCCGTCGAGTCGGTATCCAAGTCGTTTGGCCCGGTACAGGCGCTGCGGTCGCTCTCATTTGAGGTGCCCACCGGGAGCATCTGCGGGTTCCTTGGGCCCAATGGCGCTGGAAAGACCACGCTGCTGCGCATCCTGGCTGGCATCTTGGTGGCTGATTCCGGCATCGTGCGGCGAGGGGGCTCAGGCGTCGGGGGGCTGGGTTACCTGGCCGATGGTGCGCCACTCCCCACCGACCTCACCGTGGAGGAGTACCTGCGCTTCTGCGCCCTGTTGCTGGGGGTGGCTGCCGCGCGGCGACGCGAGTCAGTGGCGCGGGCACTGGAGCAATGCGCCCTGCAGGAAGTTCGCCAGCGTCTGGTGGGAGACCTCAGCCGCGGATTCCGGCAGCGCACCGCGCTGGCTGGCGCGCTGGTTCACCAGCCAGCGGTGCTGCTGCTTGATGAGCCATCTTCGGGGCTCGATCCGCGCCAGTCGGCACAGTTTCGGGCGCTCTTGCGCTCGCTGAGTGGCCAGTGCACGGTGCTGCTCTCCAGCCACAACCTGAGCGAAGTTGAAGCCAGTTGTGACCGGGCAGTGATTGTCAGTCAGGGGCGCGCGGTGGCTTGTGGAAGCCTCGATGAACTGCGCCGCGGGGGCGCGCTTCTGGCCGAGATGGTGATTGAAACTGACCGCAGTGATGCGGGACTGCTGGCCGCGCTGCCGGAGCTGCGGGCCATTCGCGTTGAAGCGTTGGCGGCGCCATGGCATCGCATGACCATCCAGGCACCGGCTGGTGCTGATGCACTCTGTGAAGCGGCGGCCACGGCATTGCGGGACTCGGGCGCCACGGTGCGCCGTCTGCAGTGGTGCGAGCCAACCCTCGAAGATGTATGCGCCCGGCTGCTGGGGCAGGACGAAGCCAAGTGAACCGCGCCGCAGCAATCTTTCTGCGCGAATGCGCGGCATTGTTCCTCACCCCGCTGGCGTGGAGTTGTGCGGCGCTAGTGGCGCTGGTCGGGGCGCTGGCGTTTGTGCGTAGCACATTCGACGAAGGGGCAGCAGCCTCGCTGGGCCCGATGATGAGTGCCTTGTCGTGGGCCCTGCTGGCGGTTGCCCCGGCGCTGGGGGTTCGGAGTTCCACCGAGGAGAGACGCACCCGGTTCTGGGAGGTGCTCATGGCATCACCAGTTCGCCCGGCGGAGGCGACCTGTGGCCGATTGGCGGCACTCGGCTTGGCGGTGGCGCTTTTGGTGGGTGCGCCGACACTGGTGTGCGCGGTCGCGCTGGAGTTCGTCAGTCGCCCCGACTGGGGCGAGATGGCCTGCGGCGCGCTGGGTCTCTGGCTGCTTGGTATGGGATTCGCGGCAACTGGATTGGCGGTGGGGTCGCTTTCTGAAAGCCCGACCATTGCCTACCTGTGTTCTGTCTTCGGCTGGCTGGTGCTGACTGCGGCGGTGGCACTGGCCCCCGGCGCGCTCGAGGGCCGCTGGATCGCCGTGGCCTTTGCCCTCGATCCCATGCGCCATCTGGGTCGCTTCCTGGTTGGCCTGCTCGACACCGCCGATGTTGCCTACTTCGTGGCGCTGATCGCGCTGCTGGGTAGTGCCGCAGCGGCGGCGGTGGCTAGCGAGGCCGAGCGCACTTGTCAGGCAGCATCGCAGCGCATTTGGGCGTGGGTCCGGCCGACGCTGTTTCTGCTGGCCATGGCGGTGCTGGCCACGGCGATCGGCGGATTGGCCCGTAGCACACCGCTTCGTGCCGCAGCCGATGTGACCGGCTCGCGGCGCTACCAACTCACCGATGCGACACAGGCGCTGCTGGGGCGCTTGCAGGGGGACTGGTCGGCCACGCTGATCGTTGATCGCGGCGCAGCCGACGAGATGGCGCTGGCCCAGATGGAAGAGGTGCTGTCGCAGGCGGCCGCGGGGGTGGCGGCGCCAGCGCAGTTGCGCGTGAAGGTGCTCGACCCGGTCGATGGCCGTGGCGGGGGGGCGTACCGCAGCTGGCTGGATGAACTGCGCCAGCGGCATCGCCGCGAACTGGATCAGTACGACGCGACCATCGACGACGCGCTAGATGTGTTTGCTGAACTGGTGTCCACCGGACGAGCGCAGTTGCCAGCGCTCGATGCGCTCTCCGCAACCCTGCCGCGCGATTCGAGTGAGCGCCAGCAGGTCGATGCGTTGCGGGGCGGATTCCGGCAACTGGCCACCAGTTCGGCGGAGGTGGTGCGTTCGATCACCGAGCTGCGCCAGAGTTCGCCCGATCGGCCGCTGGGTGACGAAGCGGCGGCAGCGGCGGCGCTGCGCGACAACCACCGGCACTGGGCGGCGCAACTGGCCGGAATGGCCGAGTGGTTCAACCGCCACGCCGAGCCGGAGATGATGTCGGCCGCCCAACTGGCCCGGGAGTTGGAGGCGATCGCCGCGCGGTTGCGTTCCAGCGAAGATGCGCTTTCGCGATTGGCCCCGCTGGAACTGGCCCAGGTTGGCGCGGCGGTGGCGGCTGGTGACGCGCTGGTGATTGAGTCGCCCGGGGCCCTCGCCGTGATTCCCGGTTGGCAGGCATTGCCGCGGGCCGGGGCCGAGGAAGAGGGCTCGGCATTCGATCGCCGCTTCCGCAGTGAACAGGTCCTGACCGCGGCGATTCGATCGCTGGCTGGTGGCGGCGCGTTCCGGGTGGTCATCATGCACTCGCAGGACCGTTCGCTGTTCGCACCCAGCAGCGACGGGGTCGACCTTGCTGGCGTAATCGACACCCTGCGCGCCGCGCGCATCCCGGTGGTGGAGTGGCGCATGGGTGCCGATGCCCCAGCTCTCTCGGCACTGCCAGCGGTATTCGTGGTGCTGCCGCCGACCCAAGCCCGGCTCGAACCGACCCGGCCAGAGCAGCAGCTGATCGATGAGGCCCGGCGGCTGGTTGATTTCGGTGAGAGTGTGCTGTTGAGCGTCGGTCCGAGCCTGCTGCCGATGACCGGGCGGGTCGATCCCTGGGGAGACATTGCCGCACGGGCCGGCGTGGCGGCGCGGACCAACCTGTTGCTCACCGATGAGATACCGGTCAGCGCCGGGCGAATTCGCCGACAGAGCAGTCTGGTTCGACCGATTCCCGATTCATGCGCCATCGCTCAAGCGATCTTTGGGCAGAGATTCGAACTCGGCTCGGGAGTTCCCTTGCAGAGTTCCGCTGATGCTCAGGCGGCTGGTTCGGTTCAGCCAGTTCTGGAGTCACCGCCGGCGCCGGGCCGGGTACTGATTTCGGACTGGCGGCGCTTGGCGGATGATCGTTCCACCGCGCGTAGTGAGCCGATCGCTGAGCCGGTGATGCTGGCCGCCGCGGCGTTGCGGCAGCGGTTAGATGGCCAACTGGCGCGAGCAGTGGTGGTGGGCTCTGCCGACTGGGCATTCAGCAACATGGCCAGTCGCACTCAGACAATCTCTGGCCGCGAGACTCTGGCCGCGCCGGGCAATCGCGAACTGATGCTGGCGGCGGTGCGCTGGCTGGCCGGGCAAGACGATCAAGTTGCATTCGGCGGCACCGGTGGCGAGGTGGCCCG
>SYPI01000060.1 GCA_005804005.1 Planctomycetia bacterium | reverse complement strand
GGTGATGGTGATGTTCCAGCTGGAGTTCCGGGCCTTCTTGTCGCTGCTGCTTTCATTCGGTGCGGTGCTTTGGGCCGCGCCGGGTGTCATCAAGTGGCTGGAGCGCAAGAAGGTCGGTGATCTGGCCGAGTTCAATCACGAACAACTCAATGCCATCATGCGTTCTCGCGCTGGCACCCCAACCATGGGCGGACTGGTGACCGGTGGGGCGATCCTGGCCACTGTTCTGCTTCTGGGTGACATCGTGCACTCGCGAACTCTGCAACTGGCCGTGCTGGTGCTGGTCTGGCTGGGCACTGTCGGGGCCATTGATGACTGGTTGAAACTGACCGCCAACCGCCGCATTCCGGGCAGCCGCAACGGCCTGCTGGCCTGGGAGAAACTGCTCTTCCAACTGGGGATCGGGCTGGTGGCTGGGTTCTTCCTCTATCAGGCATCGAATGCCCCGGATGCCCACGCTCTCTGCCTGCCGTTCCAGCGCAGCTACCCGCCGACGGCGGCGGTCGATTCAATCATCCAGCCGCCCGGGTTGGCCCCGCAGGTCATCGTGCTCGGACTGGGTGCCTTCACGCTGCTGTGCATGCTGTTGGTGTCGTTCACCAGTAATGCCGTCAATCTCACCGATGGAATGGACGGTCTGGCCGCCAGCACGCTGACCGTGGCCTGCTTCGCGTTCATGGCTCTGTGCTGGATCGCCGCCAGCCCACGGGCCGCCTACTTCCTGATGGTGCCGCATGTGCCCGGAGCTGGCGAGTTGATGGTGGTAGCTGGGGCGATGGCCGGTGCCAACCTGGGATTCCTCTGGTTCAACGCCAGTCCGGCGCGGGTCTTCATGGGCGACACCGGCTCACTGCCCATGGGTGGATTGCTGGCCTTCATTGCCATGGCCACCCGGCAAGAGTTCCTGCTCATCCTGATCGGCGGGGTTTTCTACGCTGAGGCGGCCAGTTCGATGCTGCAGATCGGCTACTACAAGTGGAGCAGGTACCGGACCGGCACCCCAGTGCGACTGTTTCGCTGCTCTCCGCTCCATCATCACTTTCATCTGGGAGGCTGGAGCGAACATCAGGTGGTGGCCCGGGCCTGGATCCTGGCCGTGGTGCTGGCCATGCTCGCGCTGGTGAGCCTGAAGTTGCGTTGAGTCGGCGGCGCACCGCTCAGCCGAGCAAGGTGTCGAGCAACTCGACCACACCCTTGCCTTGCGTGGCGATAGTCTCCAGAATGCGCCGGCCAGCGGCGATGTCGCCCAGTTCGCGCACCAGTTTGGCTTCACCTGCGTGGTCGGCCTTGTTGGCCACGAACACATCGGCGATCTCCAGAATGCCCGCCTTGTCCATCTGCACCGAGTCGCCCATCCCCGGGACGACCACCACGGCGGTCTGGTCGACATGGGCGCGGATGGCCACATCGTTCTGCCCGGCGCCAACGGTTTCGATCAGCAAGGTGTCGAAACCAGCCGCGCCCACCAGTCCGATGATGGTCGGCAGTGTGGCGTAGTCCTCGCCGACGATGGCCAGACTGCGGTAGAAGACCGCTTCGTCTACGGCGTGGAAATCAACTCGCAGGCGGTCGCCTAGGAGCGCGCCGCCGGTGATCGGACTCATGGGATCGAAGGCCACCACGGCGATGCGCTTGCCACGGCGGACATGCTCGGCGGCCATGGCGGCCACCAGAGTGGACTTGCCCGCGCCGGGTGCGCCGGTAATGCCAATCACCCGGCGGGGCCGAGCCAGCGGCGTCTGCGCGCTGAGGCGGCCTTCGTGCGCCAGACTGATCTGCCGGGCGAGTTGGGCGCTGGGATTGGTGCTGACCAGCGCCTGCCGTAGCTGGACCGTCTGCCGCACCGCCTCAACGATTTCCTCCATCGGTGTGCCGGTGTGAAAGACCCGCTTCACGCCAGCCTTGATCAGAGCGGCCACATCCTCCTGCGGCAGGATTCCGCCGACATGCACCGGCATGTCGGGGCGGCCCAAACGCGTGCATTCCTCCAGCAGTCGCGGCACCAGTACCAGATGTGAGTTGCTCATCATTGAGCAGGCCAGGCAATCGGCATCCTCATCGCGGGCCGAGATGGCCAGCGCCCGCGGCGTCTGCCACAGTCCGCTGTAGATCACATGGACTCCGCTGTCGCGCAGCACCCGGGCGATCAACTTCACGCCGCGATCATGGCCGTCGAGTCCCATCTTCCCCAGCAGCACGCGGGGCCGGTGCGCCAAACTGGCGCAGAGATCCCGCTTGGGTAGGGCGCTGGTGGGCTCGCTCAGGGGCCGGGCCATGTGGTACCGATCCTAGGCGCTGCGGTCGGTGTGGTTGGCATTGGCGGCGGCTTCCTGCTCGGCCAAGGCGGCGGCGCGCTCTTCTTCGGCGACCTTTGCCACCTCCCGGGCATTGGGTGTCCACACCTCGGGATGGAATCGATGGGCAAGTTCACCCACGATCAGGTGCATTCCGTTGTGGACGTAGTCGTCAAGCCGAATTCGCCGGCCGTCGGTGGCCTCAAGCACCGCTACCGACTTGCTCATCCAGCGCGACATGTCAATGCCAGTGACTTGGTCGGTGGTGAAGGCGCCCTGAGGTGTGTTCACCGTGCCATCGTCCTCCAGAGAGAAGCGCTGGCTCCGAGCGCGGACCAGCTGCAAGAGAACCCACGGTGTGCCCAGCACTCCGCAGCCGACGAAGTAGACCCAGAACTGCAGCGGCCGGTCGTAGGCCGGAGGGGCCACCGGCACCGAGATCGCGTAGCGGGCTAGAGTTGCTTCTGCCGTCTCGTACTTGCCGATCTCTTCGCTGCTGAGCGGGCGACTTGCCCTGATGGTCACCAGTTCGTCACGGGTGGCCACCGCCGCGATGTACTCGGCCACAGCCGCTTCGCGCTTGGGTATGGTCACCCAATAATCCCAAGCTCCCCAGGCACCCAGGATCGCGCAGAGGAGCCCGTAGGCGATGTTCCATGCCAGGTAGCGCCGCTGGATTCTCGTTTCAACTCGCATGTGCGGTTGAGTCTACCGAACTGGCGTGGGCACCTGATCGGCTAAAGAAAAACCCGCCGCGCCGGGATTGCCGGCGCGACGGGGGAGGAAACGGAGCCTGTGCGGGCTCCGGTTGTGGCAAGTCCGCGATGGAGGCGTCCGAGGAACCTGGCCACCTTGAGGGCGGCGATATTCGCGCCCTCTGGGATCGAGCCAAGCCGGGTCCATGCCGGCCCGATCAGTGCAAGGAAGATCCGTTCGCTCGCCGACCGAGGCCCACTCCGGGCCGCCTCCATCGCGGTTCAATGGGGTTCATGGCGCCGTCGGAGCGCGCCACGAACCGGTGCTCACCGCATCCGATGCGGGAGGAGCAGTGCGCTTCCTGCGCACCGCACGATTGTTGCGCCCCGCGCCCGGCGTGGCCGGGACGGGGGGCGCTAGAGGCGAGTCAACTGCAGCCAGCGCTCTGGCCGCAGGTAGGACAGACATAACAGGCGCCATTGCGCCGGGTGATCGAGCCGCAACTGTCACACGGCGGCGCGTCGAGTTGCAGGACCGACATTGCCTGATCGTTGACCGTGCGTGTCACTCGCTCAGTGTGCAGGTGTCCGTGGAGATCGGTAACCGTCTCTTCGACACGAGTGGAGGAGGTCGAGATGACGCCCGTCTCCCCAGCAGCTCTGGCGGGAACTTCCAGGACGGGGTTGGTCGGGGCGGCGACACTCCAACTCGCGGCGGTCCTCTCCGGGACGCCGACCCCGCTGCCGGGGGCTGGCGAGAGCGAGGGCGGGGCGGTGTGATTCTTCCATGCGTTGTCCTCCTTGACATTCGCTGGTTGGGCAGCGGAGCCGTGGCCCCGTTGCGGTGCGTGTGTTTCGCGGTAGCCGACGAGGAACTGCATCCCCATCCAGCGGAAGATGTAGTCCACCAGACTCTTGGCGAAGGGAATGTCGTCGTTACTGGTCATGCCCATGGGTTCGAATCGCTGGAACTCGAACTTGCGGACCATGCTTTCGATCGGCACGCCGTACTGCAGGGCGACGCTGATGGCCGTGCCCAGCGAGTCCATCAGGCCGCCGATGGTGGAACCTTCCTTGGCCATGGTGATGAACAACTCGCCGGGACGGCCATCGTCGTACATGCCGACGATGAGGTAGCCCTCGTGGCCACCGACATTGAACTTGTGGATGAGGCTGCGCCGGGTGTCGGGGAGGCGGCGGCGGATCGGGCGCTCAACCACTCGTTCCACGATTCGATCCACTTCCACGATCCGCTCCACGACGCGCACAGCCGGCTCAATCGGCGCCGCCACCGCTTCGGGAGCAGCAGCAACATCGGTCTTGGTGGAGAGCGGCTGACTGAGTTTGCAGCCGTCGCGGTAGAGGGCATTGGCCTTCAGGCCGAGTTCCCAGCTCAGGCGATATGAATCGCCGATCTGCTCGACGGTGGCATCGTTGGGCAGATTGATGGTCTTGCTGATTGCCCCGGAGACGAACGGCTGGCACGCCGCCATCATGCGAATGTGCCCCTCGGGGGCAATGAATCGCGTGCCGTTGGGGCCGCAACGGGCGGCGCAGTCAAAGACCGCCAGATGCTCTTCGCGGATGTGCGGAGCGCCCTCAATGGTCTGGGTGCCGCAGATGCGCCGATTGAGTCCATTGCACTGCGCGGCCGTCAGTCCCAGCGCCCGAAGACCGTCGAAGGCTGGCAGGCGCTCGGCCGTGGCCTGATCCACCCCGATGGCGGCGAAGGCCCGCGCCGGGATGGCGCTGGCGATGAACCCGCGGCGCAGTTCGAACAGCGTGGGCAGCTGATTCTCGACACTCACCAGATCCTCCGACGAGTACTGCTTGGTCAGCAGGTAGTCGCGCAGCGACAATCCGCAGGTCCCCGTGCCATCCTCCTGCGGCATGGCGGTGTCCAGACTAAGGCTGCCCATGACATAACGCAGGATCTCGTCCACTTGGTTGGCCGAGTACCCCAGAGCGCGCAGCGAGGGGCGAATGGATTGGTTGGCGATCTTGAAACTGCCGCCGCCGGCCAGTTTCTTGAACTTGGTCAGGGCGTAGTCCGGCTCGACGCCGGTGGTGTCGCAGTCCATCAGCAGTCCGATTGTGCCAGTTGGGGCGATGACCGTGACTTGGGCGTTGCGATATCCGAATCGCTCACCCAGTGAGAGGGCGCTGTCCCAGGCCCGACAGGCCGCCCCCAGCAGATCGGCGGCGCCGCTCAGGCCAACTCGGCCATCGGTAAACACGCTGTGATCCAGTGGCACCGGGCGGATGCGCAGTTCTTCCCAGTCGTTGGACTGCCGGGAAAGTCCGTGGGCCGCGCGGCGGTGGTTGCGGATGACCCGCAGCATCGAGTCGCGATTGGCTGCGTAGCCGGAGAAGGCGCCCAGCTCCTTGGCCAGCAGGGCACTCTGGGCGTACGAACGACCAGTGAGGATGGAAGTGAGCGCGCCGCAGATGGCCCGCCCGGCCTCGCTGTCGTATGGGACGCCAGCCTGCATCAGTAGTGCCCCGAGATTGGCGTAGCCCAGACCCAAGGTGCGGTAGCGCCAGGAGAGTTCGGCGATTTCCTTGGACGGGAACGCCGCCATGACCACGCTGATTTCCAGCACAATCGTCCAGAGGTCAATGGCGTGTTCGTAGCCGGCGATGTCGAAGCTCCGGGCCTCGGCGTCGTAGAACTTCAGCAGGTTGATGGAAGCCAGATTGCAGGCCGTGTTGTCCAGGAACCTGTATTCGCTGCACGGATTGCTGGCGTTGATGCGCCCACCGGCCGGGCAGGTGTGCCAGGCATTGATGGTCGAGTCGAACTGCACGCCGGGATCGGCGCAGCGCCAGGCCGACTGCGAAATGAGGGTCCACAACTCGCGGGCCTTCACGGTGCGGGCAACCGCGCCGTCGGTGCGGCGTTTCAGCTCCCAGTCGGCGTTGGAGTCAACGGCGTCGAAGAACTCATCGTTTACCCGCACCGAGTTGTTCGAGTTCTGGCCGCTGACGGTGAAGTATGCCTCGCCGTTGAAGTCGTAATCGAGTTCCAGCCCCAGCTGAGCCGCCAGTTCGCGCTGCTCCTGCGGCAGGTGCTTCAGCCCCTCGACCATCGCCGCCACCTTGAGTTCCTCGCGCACCTTCCAAGTGACGAAGGCTTCGATATCCGGGTGGTTCACATCTAGGCAGACCATCTTGGCGGCCCGGCGGGTGGTCCCGCCCGACTTGATCGCCCCG
>SYPI01000059.1 GCA_005804005.1 Planctomycetia bacterium | reverse complement strand
GTCCCCGACGCGCCGGAGCTGCTGCAGCCGCTGCTCTCGGTGGTGCCGCTGCAGTTGCTGGCGTATCACGCCGCAGTCATGCGCGGCAAGGATGTCGACAAGCCGCGCAATCTGGCTAAAAGCGTGACAGTCGAGTGATCCCCAACGGTGGATTCTGCTAACCCGGAGCCGAGGTAGTGTCCGCCCCCAGCCGCTCGGGCATCACCAGCACTTCGGTCGAGAGCGCAGCCACTAGCAGCGAGAAGCCGAGCCAGGCGGGGATCACATCGAGCGAAATCGCTGCGGCGGTGAGCGCCGCCTGAATCGGGGCGGCCCCGGCGCCGATGGCGCCCAACATTAGCGAGCGCCCAGCGGGCCTCGTAGTGGAGAGCACGCTCCCCAGAAACCACCCTAGTGTGCGGCCGTCGCCGCTGATGATTGACAGGATGAGTGCGGGAATCAGCCACTCCAAGCCACCGAGCGGTACGGCACACGCGGCCAACGCGGCCAGGGCCGGCAAGGCGACGGTGTTGCCCAATCGGGCCAGCTGTCGGCTGGCCGGGTGAAGTTCGCTCCAGCGCCCAATGGCCACAAATGTCAGGGAGGTGATGACTATCCAACTCAGAGTCAGTGGGGAATCAAGGGTGATCTGTTCACTCAGTGCCAGCAGGAACACCGTGCCAGCCAGCAGCATCGCCAACCGCCCATCGCGCCAGATGATGCCTGCGGGGTCCGGTTCGAGCTTTGACAAGCGAGCACAGATGCGGCGGTGTGTGGACGAAAGGACTCCGCAACCGCAGCAGGTGGCGGCAATGGTGACCAGCGATGGCGGGGTGTACAGGTTGCCAAGCCACCACCCCCCGAACAGCATCGCGGCGGTTGCCGGCACTGCGGCCACGAACACCCGCATCGCCAGTGGACTGGCTGGGGTGCCGCTCGCCACCCGTCGGGGAGCCATGCCGACGAGCAGCAGGCTGGCCAGAACAGCAAGGGCCACATTGCGCGGCATCGCATCGCGCTGATGGGCAGTCGCAAGGACCGCGCGGGCCTCGGCGAGGCGAGCCAGTTCCTGCTTCGATTCCTGCGGATCGGACGGCGCGCCCGCCGCCGTCTCGGCCAATGTCCGGGCCGCCACCGCCCGCTGGGCCTGATCGAGTGCTGCCGTCTCAGCAACCGCGCCCTGAATGTGCTCCTCGTGCCAGCTCGGCCAGACCGCGCCCGCGATCGCTGGCCCCAGCACCACGCCAGCCAGCAATCCACCCATGAGCCGTGCGCCGCGCGCGCCAGCCAGCGCCATCAGCCAGCCGCCGAATACTCCGCTGGCGGCCACCGCGCCCACCCCGAGCAACATTGCCCCAACCGTGCTGGACGATTCAGTAGGAAGGTTCACCACCTCTACACTTACCACTTCATGCGCCACAACAATCCCGCAGTTGCCATCGCTCTGTGCCTGTTCGCCGCCGCTGCCTTGGCCGGGCCGGTCAATCAGGATCAACCGAACGATCTGGCGGCGGCCCTGAAGTTGATCCCCCCCGACGCCGTGGCCTTCGCCGCCATTTCCGACTTGCAACGCGCCAACTCCGAGGTGGCCGGGTTGATTGCGGCGATGGATCTGCCGGAGTCGGTGCTGGCCGGTAAGCCAATCGATCAACTGAAGGCCTTGCTGGGCGTGGCGGGGCACTTCGATGACGCTGGCGCACTGGTTGTCTGGATGCAGATGCGCGATGGGCTTCCGGTGGGAGTGCTAGCCATTCCCACCGATGACTCGGCCGCCTTTATCGCGGCCAACCTGCTGCCATTCGTCAGCGAAGACGGCCCGGCCGCACCAGAAGGCGCGCTGGGGTTTCACGGCACGCCGGTGTTCGCGCGCGCCGCGGAGAAGCACGCCCTAGTCTCGACCGACCGCTCGCTAGTCGACTCGTATGAACCGGGAGTTGGGCTGGCCGCCAGCCTTACCGCGCGCATCGGCGCTGCCGGTGTCAAGGCGCTTGAGCGCGGTGAGTTCTGCGCCTGGACCGATGGTGCGGCGCTGGCACAGGTCCGCGGTGGAGATGGAGCCGATGGGCCGGTGTCCGTCATGGGGGTCGAGCTGAGCCGATCGCCGCGCTCGCTCACCCTGTCGGCGTCGGTGCAGGGGGCCGATGTGCAAGCCCCAGCGGACCCTTGGGCCAGTGATCTGGCTGTGGCGATCGATGTCGAGCCACTGGGAGTATGCGCCCGGACATTCATCAAGCCCGCCGAGGGCAGCGCACTTTCCAAACTGGCCGCCGCCACAGGTGGAACGAGACCCGCTTCATTCAGCGACCTTCCCGCGCAGCGCGCCTACTTCGCGCTGGCCTTCAACCCGCCCACTGGCAGTTCGATTGCCGACGCCATTCCCGAAGGCGTGCCACTGCCACCAGCAGTCCTAGCCTGGATCACCGGCGCTGGTGAACTGGTCACGCAGGTGCAACTGGCCGCCTATCCGAGCAAGCTGGGAATCCTGGCTGGCGGATTCCTCAACGACAGCGCCATGGTGATGCTCTCCCCCAAGCCGACCGAACTGCGTGATTTTCTCCGCGACCAGTTGCAGGCGTTGCCGCCCGAGTCCGAGGGGGTGCGGCGCAGCGTGAAGTGGGAGGACGCTCGCCAACTCAAGGACGGCACCACCGTGGCGGCATTCGAAGTGAAGGAAACCGCACTGGGCGCCAACGGCGGTGCCGGGGCCCAGGCGCAGTTGTTCGCCGCGCAGGCCATGGTGCGGCAGGCGCTCTTGGGCCCGCGCGGTCTGCACGGATTCGTGCGCTGCACCAGCGATGCGGTGGTCGTCACCTTCAGTCAGCGGCAGGATGTGCTGGAACGAGCCACAGCAGCAGCAGCGGGCGGAAAGACACTCGAGGGCGAAGAGATCATCCGCGCCATCCGGCCGTGGCTGTTGGATCAGCCGCATTTCATCGCCCTGCTGTGGTCGGGGCAGGTAGCCCGGGCCATCGGGCAAGTAGCGGGTAGTTTCGGCGTTGGTGGAATGATCAGCCTTCCCGTGGACCTCGATCCAGTCGGCTTCGCCGCTCGAATCGAGGGCGGTTGCATTGACACCGCGATCATGGTCCCCACCTCGGTGATGGTGGCGGGATACGAGCAGGTCAAGAAGGGGGCTATGAACGCCGCCGCGGTCGAGGACCCCTCGCCAGTCCCCGAGCCGAACTCGCCGTGACCAACTCTCTCCGCTGGGAGTTCGCCGACTCGGGCATGGATCTCACGCCGGGCGATCCGGTGGTGATGGCGGTACTCAACACCACCCCGGACAGTTTCTCCGACGGCGGCCAGTTCCTCAGCGTGGATGCCGCCATTCGTCACGCCCACGGCTGCATTGCCGCTGGCGCAGCAGTCATTGATGTCGGCGCGGAGAGCACGCGCCCCGGGGCGCTAGGGGTGTCGGCTCAGGAGCAGATTCAGCGGGCTATCCCGGTGATTCGCGCGCTGCGGGGGTGTGGTGCGGCGCTTTCCATCGACACCACCAACGCCCTCGTTGCCCAGGTGGCCTTGGATGAGGGCGCAGCAATTGTCAACGACACCTCGGCGGGAACGGATGATGCGGCCATGTTCCCGCTGCTGGTCGAGCGCGGCTGTGGGGCCATCCTGATGCATCGCCGGGTGGCTCCGGCGATCGACAGTTACAGCGACCAGTACCGTGAGGCTCCCGTGTACGACGATGTGGTTGCCCAAGTCGGGGCCTATCTGGAGGAGCGCTCGCGATCCGCCGAGGCCGTCGGCGTGCGCGGGGCGAGCCTCGTCGTCGATCCGGGGCTGGGCTTCGGCAAATCGGTCGAGCAGAACTTCGAACTCATCGCCCGGCTAGATGAACTAGTGGCGCTGGGGCGGCCCGTTCTAGCGGGGGCCAGCCGCAAGAGTTTTCTGGGGGCCGGCGTTGGAATTGCTGATCCAGCCGCGCGCGACGGCCTGAGTGTCAACGCGGCACTGGCCTGTGCCGACCACGGTGCGGCGATCATCCGAGTCCACGCAGTGGCGGCGCATGTGCAGGCTCTCGCCCTGCGGCGGGAAATCACCCGCGCCCGCCGCGGATCGCACTGCTAGACTCCCGCCTCCCTGGAGTAACAATGGCCGGAGTAAACACACTTGAATTCACCGACACG
>SYPI01000058.1 GCA_005804005.1 Planctomycetia bacterium | reverse complement strand
TTGCCGGCAGCGATCCGCTGGCCAACAACTATCTGCCCATCGTGGCGCGCTGCGGAATGAGCCACGCCTACGAACTGCTCTGCCGCCTCCATCCGCGCATGGCCAGAATCGTGCACCAGGCTGAACACGCCGGAACCAACCAACTCACCGATGACCAGTCGCGGTCGTTGACTGTGAACGCCGCCGTCGGCGCCTAGCGATGCCGCGGCGCGCGACGCTGCGAACTGCAGCGGTGGGCGGGCTACTCAAGCAGGTGTCGTACGCCTCCGAGTCGGCGCTCACGCGGCAAATGATCGCGGCCGAGCGCGAACTGCGGCAGATAGATTTCTCGCGCGACTACCCGGAGGACTTCATTGCCTTTAGGGTGACTGGATTCCGCCCCCGCGGAAGTTCTCCGACGCTGGTTTCGGGCGCGGCAGTGCGCACTGATCTGGGGGCCTTCATCCTGCATTTGAGTGAGCGACTTCAGTTGCGCCCCAATGAACGGCCAGGCGGGGCGACCACACTGCAGGAACTCGCCCGCCAGTGGGGAGTGACTCCCAGATCGCTGCGCCGCTGGCGCGCACTAGGGCTGGTGCAGCACTGGATGAGCTTCGCCCATGGTCAGCGAACCATCGGGGTGTTTCGTGAGTGCGCTGCGGCGTTCTTGGCCCAGCACGGCTCCCGCGTGGCGCGGGCCAAGGTGATGCGCCGTCTTAGCCCAGCCGAGCGGCAGTCAATCGAGGCAGCCCTGCGGCGGCGCCTGAGCGGCGGGGCTAGTCCGACCCGAGCTGCGGCCGACGTGGCGCTGGAAGCGCACCGCGCCCGTGAAACGGTGCGTGGCCTGCTGCTGCGAAGTTCGCTGGTGAAGCGCCGGACAATCTTGCGCGGCCACGACGCACTGCTGGCCTGGCGGGCATGGCATCTGGGGATGTCGCTCAGAACGATTGCTGCACAGATGAAGCTGCCCCGAGCCCGCGTGGTGCGAGCGGTGGTCCGCCAGCGCACGCTACGCCTGGCCGGTTGCGCCGAAGGTGTTGCCGCCTCCCCCATCTTCTCTCGCAGTGATGCGGCGGAAGTGCTGCTGGCACCGCGGGCGGTAACCGAGCAACTGCCGCTCGTGCCGCGCGAGGCGGCCGAACTTCTGAACGCGTCGCCGGGCGGGGGAAGGGATGCGCCAGCGAGTGGCCCCCGGAACCGGCGGGGACCTGAAGCTGACGTTCTGGTGCAGCGGCTAGCCGCCTATCGGTTTCTCCGCCGCCGCGCTCAAGGTGTTGCGACCGACCGGCGCTCGGCGGCAGCGCTCGATCGCGCGGAGACTGACCTCCGTTGGTCCTCGCGACTGCGCTGCGCAATGCTCCTGGGTGCTGTGGGGCAGGCAGCCGCGCGACTTCCGCTGCTGCGAGGGCGCGAGTGGCAAGAGGACGAGGTGGTCGAACGGGAACGCGCTCTGGCGCTGGCCTGGCGCGTGGCCAGTGAAATGCTGGAGAGGGTCGATCTCGAGTTGGCGGCGACACGGCCAGTGGAATTGGGCCGAGTAACTGTGCTTGAACTGGACCGGCGCCTCGCGGCCGGAGTCAAGCTCGGGGTGCGAGGATTGGTACATCCGAACTGGGCCACCGATGTGCCCAACTTCGACCACCTGCGCAGTGGTGTTGGTGAACTCCCGGCCCCCGATGCCCGGCTGCTGGCCGAACGCTTCGGCTGGGTGGGGAGGCCGCACACGCTCCATGAGTTGGCCAGCGCCGGGAGCACCACCTCGGCGGTGGTTGCGGCTCGCATCGAGCGGGCAATGGAACAAGTAGCCGCATCGCGGCGGCGGGCAAAGCGTCCCTGAAACTGTGCGGACTCAGCGCTTCGAGAACTGATAGCGCCGTCGGGCACCGGCCTGACCGGGCTTCTTGCGCTCGACCTCACGGGCATCGCGGGTGAGGAACCCGGCGCTACGCATGGTCTTCTCGAGATTCGGGTCGTAGCCGGCGATGGCTCGGCCGAGTCCCATCATGATTGCCCCGGCGTGTCCGGTCGGACCACCGCCGGTGGTGCGCACCACCACTTCGAGCCCTTCACGCTTGCCGGCCTTGTCCAGTACGGCCAGGATCTGCTTCTGGTCGCGCTCGCCGACGAGGTGTTCCTCAAGCGGCTTGCCGTTCACCATGAAAGTCCCGGCGCCAGGACGAATGCGCACCCGGGCGATGGCCGTCTTGCGACGACCGGTTGCCCAGTACCAGCCGCGGGCATCGGGGCCCTTGGCGTAAATCATCTTGCGGGGAGCGGCAACCGTCTCAGTTTCTGTGGTCATTTGGAAGCCTTGGTCGCGGCGACTGCCGGGGCGATCGGCGCGTCAAAGGGAATGGGCTGGTGAGCGGCGTGCGGATGTTCGGTGCCGGCGAAGACACGCAGGTTGCGCATCACCTTCCGACCGAGTCGACCGCGCGGCAGCATGCGGGTGATGGCCTCGCTGACCACGCGCTCCGGATTGCTCTCGAGGAGAGTCTGGTAGGTGCGCACCTTCAAGCCGCCGGGGTAGCCCGACCAGCGGCGCAGAGTCTTCTGCGTTGACTTTCGGCCGGTGAGTACCACCTTGGAAGCGTTGGTGATGATCACCGCATCCCCACAGAGGACATTGGGTGTGTACTCCGGTCGGTGCTTGCCCATGAGGACGGTGGCGACCTCAGTGGCGAGGCGTCCGAGGACCTTTCCATTGGCGTCGATGTGACGCCATACGGTGGGGACTTGTCCGGTGACGGCATGGAAGGTCTGGCGTGGCATTGGGCAGTCCGGGGGTGCGTATCGCGAATCGGAAAAGGTAGCGAGATGGGGCCAAATGTCAAGGCGGACGGGCGTTTGGGCCGGACTGGGGCCGTCAATCTGCGATACTCGGCCTCGATGCAGGGATCCAACCCAGAGTCCCCCCTCCGAGCAGCGGTCACCTGGCTGATTGTCTTGGTCGGGGTGGTAGTGATGATCAATCTGGATGGGTGGCTCAGCGAGGCGGCACCGCCGGAACCCAGCGCGGCAGCCGGCGCGCGCGTGGCGACAACTACAGAGATGGTCGGCAAACTCAGCCTGGGGGCTTTCGGGCTAATGCCGTCGGGTAGTCAGGAGATGAAGGGATTACTGGGTTCGGTTCAGGACGGGTCGTTCATTGGCGATGCCGCGGCCGCGGCGATGGCGCTGCGGATGGGGGAGCAGGCGGATGCCCGTCGGCTGCTTGATGAGGCCGAGCATCGGAGTAGTCCGGCGCCGGACGATCTCGAGTTGGTTCGGGCACTTCGGGTGGCGATCGATGCCGGATCCAGAGAACCGCCCCGGGAGGGGGAGCGTTCGTCAGGTCTGAGTGAGTCGGAGCAGACGACGCTGCGCGATCGATTGGGATGGTTTGGTGAGCAGGTCATCTGGGCCGCGGAGAATCCCGGCTCGAGTGATGTGCCCAGAGAACTCACGCTGCGGGCGATGGGGTTGGTCGGCTTCGGCCTGGCTGGGATCCTTGGAGGCATCATCGGCCTCGGCTGGCTGATTGCCCTGCTGATACTCGCGTACACCGGCCGAGTTCAGTCGGCGCTGCGTCCCCCGCCTCGCGCCAGCGCGCTGCTGCTGGAACTGTTTGCCGCTTGGATCGTGATCCACATCGCCGTGGCAGTCGGGGCCTCGCTGTTGGTGCCGCGAGACGAGCGCCTCGGAGGAGGATTCAGCCTAGTACTCACTCTGCTGGCCGCCACACTGCCAATCACCGGGCTGGTCTGGGTGCGCTTGCGCCGGGAGAATTGGGGGGAGATCCGCCGGGAACTGGGCATCAATGCCCCGGCCTCGTGGCCGCGGGAAATCGGCATCGGATTCCTCACTTGGCTGAGCGGCATTCCGCTGTTGGGCATCGGGTTGCTGCTGAGTTTCATCCTCGGAGCGCTGCTCGGCACCAGCCCTTCAGAGGCGTCCCACCCGGTGCAGGAGGCGATCGCCGAGGGTTCGGCCGTGCAAAGGTTGGTGCTGCTGTTCCTCGCGGCGGGAGTCGCCCCGATCATCGAGGAAATCTTCTTCCGTGGGGCGCTCTATGGGCACCTCAGGGCTGTATCGAATCGGTGGGGGCTGGTTGGCAGCATCGTGGTTTCCGCGGTTGTGTCCAGTTCGATTTTCGCGATGATCCATCCGCAAGGCATCACCTTCGCGCCGGTGCTGGCTGGACTGGCGATTGCCTTCTGCTTGGCCCGGGAGTGGCGTGGTTCGCTGGTGGCGCCAATGGCCGCCCATGCCATGAACAACGCCACCATTGTGACGCTGAACATCTTCCTCTTCAGTTAGGCGAATCGCGATTCAGTCGTCGGAGAGTTCGACAGTCCAGTAGGCCTCGTTGAGGAAGGCCTTCCACGACTGGTACTTCGGCGACCCGAGTCGAACAGCGATGGCCGGGTTGCGCCGCGGACGAACCGGCGGCCGAATCAGATGCATGCCAGCCTGCAGTGGGCTGCGGCCACCCTTGCGGGCATTGCAGCGCACACAGGCACAGACCAGATTGGTCCAGGAGTTGTCGCCGCCCTGAACGCGGGGAACGATGTGGTCGAGAGTCAGTTCGCGGGTCGAGAAGTGCTTGCCGCAATACTGGCAGCGGCTGCCGTCGCGGGCATAGATGTTGCGACGGTTGAGTTTCACGTGCTCGCGCGGGAAGCGGTCGTAGCCCAAAAGCCGCACGATTCGCGGCACGGCGAAGACGATGCTGGGAGTGTGCACCCAGTCGTGCTGATCACGCTCGAACTCGTGGGAGAGGGCGCTCGCTTCCGCCCAAGTCGAGAGGTTGTAACTCACATAGGAGCCGCCCTCGACCGAGATGACCTCGGCGACATCTTTGGCCAGCAGGACGAACGCCCGGCGGGCATCAACGATGCGGATAGCGCTGAAGAGCCGGTTCAGAACCAGCACTTTGCTGTCGAGGACTGAAGTCAAGCCAGTCATCGATATGAAGTGTATCTCAGGGTGAGCGTAGGGCGAGCCAGTGGA
>SYPI01000057.1 GCA_005804005.1 Planctomycetia bacterium | reverse complement strand
CTCGTCATCCACAGCATCTTCGGTTCCCCCGCCGATCTTGCCGACGATCTGCTCCATCACAACTTGGCTCTCGCCAACCATTGAAGGACCTTCGATGTATTGGCGGGCGATGACCTCGTCATCCTGAACCTCAACCTTCTCCTTGCGCTCCTTGCTTCCGGTGGCGGTCTCCTGTTTGGCGGCAAGGCCACCAGCCCCGCGCCCGCGACCACCCATGCCCGGACGCACCTGATCGGATTGGTTGTTGCACATGCCCTGCCCGACCTTCTTACAAGCCGACTGACAAGCGCCCTTGCTCATCTTGGCGGACTGCATGAACTGATCGAGCGCCTCCATCTGCGAGAGGCACTGGCCCGCCTTGGCCATGTCCGACTTCGACCCTTGACCACCCTTGCACTGCTGGCTGAGGCCGGAGCAGGCTTTGGAGAGTCCGGAGCACATCTCCTTCGAAGCCGAGCACGCCTGCGCTGCCTTCTGCAGCGCCTGCTTTTGCGAATCGTTCAACTGACCGGCCTGCTTGATGGCCGCATCCAGCGCCTTCGGGTTGCTGGCCAGAGATGGATCCATCCCCGCAGCCTGCAGCGATCTCTCCAACGAAGCCTTGTCCTGCGCCGCCTGTGAGAGTTGCTGGGCCATCTTCTCCATGGCTTCCGCCAGCCGCTCCTTGGCCGCCGCATCGAGCGAGCCAGACTCGATCTCCTTCTGCAGTTGGGCCATCGCCTCCTTGGCCGCCGCCATGTCACCGCCCTTGAGCGCCGCGCCCAAGGCCGCCGCCGCCCCATCTTGTGGCGAGTCGATCTTCGACAGAGCATCCTTGAGCGCCTCCAACTCCGCGGCCTTCTCACCGTTGAGAGCCTCGTCGAGTTTGCGCTCCATCTGAGCCATCTTGCGCAGGGCATCGCGGCGCACTTCGTCGGCGGTCCGCTCCTGCGGATCTCCAGCGGCTGGCTCTTCCCCCGCCCCCTCAACCGGCGGGAGCACCGACTCACTAAGCGCCTCCGACTGGGAAATCTCGGCCACGACTGCTTCGATCGCCTCCGCCGACTCCGCCCGCGCCGCCGCCGCCGCCGCTTCGTCGGCTTGGGCCGCCGGATCGAAGCGCAAGGCGGGAATCAGCAGCCAGACTGCCAGCGTGGCCAACACCTCGCCGAATCCCAGCCACCAGCGATCGGGCAATCGCAGCCGGAACGCGGCCCGCAAGCGATTGGCGGTGGCCGGATCCATCGCCGTTCGAACTCCATCCTCGACGGCCGCGCGGGCCATGGCATCGGTGCGCTTCTCGAAAGCAACTGCGGTCGAGAGTCGATCCCCCAGTTCCAGCCGCTGATCGATGATGCTCGCCGCCGCCAGGCTGCGCAGCTTGGCGCGCGCGGCACTGATGGCGCCACACACCACAGCTACGACCAACATGAGCCCCAGCGCCGCCCAGAGGAGATTAAGCCCTTCCATCCACGGCAGAGTCCCACCCAGCAGCCGCGACAGAATGGCCAATCCAAGCAACGCCCCGCCGCCGATGGCCAGCGCCCGGAGTGCGCCGCGCACAAATGCATCGCGCCCCAGACGCGACTGAGCCATCGAGACGATTCCGTGAACGCTGTTCATGTTCAAGTCCCGCAGCAGTTCGCTAGCATTGCTGCCGTGCAGGAAGGATATCCCATGCTGAACCGCGTGCGCACCTGTTTGCCACTCCTCGCCTTCGTTTTCGTCCTCTCGGTGGTCTCGGCTGCCGCTGCGCAGTCCGCCCCGGATGCCAGCGAACGGGAACGGGCCCTGCAGCAGGACCTCGACGCGGCACTGCAGCGCATCGAGGAACTATCGAAGCAGGTGGAAGATCTGCAAGCCCAGTTGCCGGCCGCCGGAACTCCAAGCGGCAATTCTCCGCCAGCGGCGGCGTTGGGATCAGCCGCCGGAACTCCGTGGAAATGCAGTGATGACGCCGTAGCCGAAGCCCGGCGGCGATACGCGGCGACATTCGACCAGAAGCCGATTCCTCCGGATGCAAAGTCGGCTGAATTCGTCCGCGCCATGCGTGGTCTGCGGGCTTGGGCAACGGTGCAGGCCGTTCAGATGCGCATGCCGATTGAGTGGGTTGTCCGCTGCCTGAGTCTGGGCGGCGAGGATCAACCCCCGGGTCTGGCCGAACTGATCGTAGTTGACCCAGCCAGCGGCCGAGATGTCGGATTCCCCTTCACGGTCATGCTGCCGCTGCAGGGGCAGCGGCGAATCAACGAGGCGCCTGAGGCACGGTTTGAACTGCATGGGATGTTGCAGCCCACCTTCCTGGTGGTCCCCGAGCGGCCGGAGGCCGGACCGTTTCAGGAGCGCCCATTCATCGGGCCCTACTGCGAACTGACCTTCCAGATCACTCCGCAGACATTCTTCCGACTTCCGCAGCCCAAGCCGCCTGCCCCAGCCGCCGGCACCTGAGTGCATGCGGCCCGACGACGAAGTCTGTCTGTGCAAGCATGTCTCCCAGCGCAAACTGGTGAACTTTCTGCTGCGCGAGAAGCCCCCGTGCGCCAGCGGCTTGGCTGAGTGCCTCGGCGCGGGGACCGGCTGCGGTTGGTGCGTGCCGTTCCTCAAGCAACTACACGAGCAGTGGCGCAACGGCGAAGTACCGGCCGTGAGCGCGACACCGGACAACTACGGGGCCAATCGGGGCTTGTACCGGGAGCGTCGTCGGGCCGAAAAGGCGGCCCAAGCCGCTGCTGAGACTGGTTCTCAATAACCCTGCTACACTCCGACATGCCCGTTTCTGGCGGTGATTGCAAGGTGCGGGTGGTGGCAAGCTCGTCGAGCGTTCCGTTGTCGCAACTGCCTCGGGGTACGCGAGCGCGGATTCCCTGCTCGGCTCTCGATGCGCTCGGAGAGCGCGAGCGTTGCCTGCTGGAGGCGATGGGCTTCTCCGAATCGTGCTGCGTCCGGGTCTGCCGCTCCGGCTCTCCCTGCATCGTGCAGATCGACCAGACCAGATTTGGTCTGGCGCGTGAGGTCTCGGAGCGCATCCTGGTCACTCCACTGGTCGACTGAATGATGTCCGCCCCGCCGATCCCAGCGGCATCGCCGGTGCGCCGCATCGCCTTGCTGGGAAATCCCAACACCGGCAAGACCACGCTGTTCAACCGACTCTGCGGACTGCGCTCAAAGACCGCCAACTTCCCCGGTAGCACTGTCGAATCGCATGTCGGCATCTGCGCTTGCGGCACCAGCGACCTGGAGGTGGTCGACCTTCCGGGGACATACAGCCTGCAACTGGAGTTGCCCGAGTCGCGCCTGTGCACCGATTGCATCGAGGGGCGCGTTCCGGGGTGTGGTCCGACTGCCATGCTGGTGGTGATTGATGCCACAACCCTGCAGCGCAATCTGCCATTGGCGGCCAGCGTGCTGCAGCGCTCGCGGCCAACTGTGATCGCCCTGACCATGGGCGACATCGCCCACCAGCGCGGCATCTTCATTGATGTGGAGTCACTCTCGCGGCTGCTGGGCTGCCGCGTGGTGCGAGCTTCGGGACGCACCGGAGAAGGAATCGCCGAACTCACCGCCGAACTGGAGGAAGCCGCCGAGCGAGGCCTGCTCGGGGAAACGCACTCCCCGGTAGCGGGGTTGCCGGCCGGGAGCACCGACTCGCGGGAGGTCGCCAGTTGGGCACGACGCGTGGCGGCGCTGGTGAGTGCTCAAGAGCCGCAGGGGCGGCTGGCAGCGCAGGCCGCCGACGCGCGCGCCGACCGGTTCGATGCCCTGCTCACCCACCCGGTGATCGGCCTGGTCACCTTCCTAGGGGTGATGGCCCTGCTCTTCACCGCCATCTTCTGGCTGGCGGAGTTCCCGATGAATGCCATCGACGAACTCTTCCGAGTTGTTGGTGGCGGCATTGATGACCTGCTGCCCAATGGGCTGCTGCAGGACCTGTTGCGCGACGGAGTGGTCGCTGGAATCGCCGGAGTGGTGGTGTTCCTTCCGCAGATCGTGCTGCTCTTCTTCCTGTTGGCGCTGCTGGAAGACTCCGGCTATCTGGCGCGCGCGGCGCTGGCTGTGGATCGGGTGATGCGACGGTTCGGGCTGCCGGGGCAGGCCTTCGTGCCGCTGCTTTCCAGCCACGCCTGCGCGCTGCCCGGGATCATGGCCACGCGCCTGATCCCCGACCGCCGTGATCGTCTGGCGGCAATTCTGGTGGCGCCGTTCATGTCCTGCAGCGCCCGGGTGCCGGTGTATGTGCTGCTGACCGCCTTGCTCTTTCCCGATCGCCCCGGCGCGGCGGCGTTGGCTTTCATCGGCTGCTATCTGCTGGGCGCACTGGCTGGAATGACCTCTGCGGCGCTGGCCCGCCGCACGATTCTGCGCGGTGCCAGCCGACCAATGATGCTGGAACTGCCACCGTACCGCGTCCCGAGCATCCGCACCGCCGCGCTGGCAGCCGCGGATCGTGGCGGAGTGTTCCTGCGTAACGCCGGTGGCATCATCCTGGCGATCTCGCTGGTGATGTGGTGGCTGCAGGCCTTCCCGCGGGCCGCCCCGATGGCCGAGGACACTCCCCCCGACGTGCTCCTGCGCGCCCAGCACGAGGGATCATTCGCGGGCACCATCGGCCATGTAGTGGAACCGGTGTTTGCGCCGCTGGGCTTCGACTGGCAGATTTCCGTCGGCGTAATGAATAGTTTTTTGGCGCGGGAGGTTTTTGTCAGTTCCATGAAGGTGTTGGTGAACGCCGGTCCGAGTGATTCGGATGTGGACGTAGGAACGGTGGCGGCCATGGGCCGGGCGACGCGCGCCGACGGCGCGCCGCTGTTCACCCCAGCCACTAGCCTGAGCCTGTTGGTTTTCTATGTGCTGGCGATGCAATGTCTGCCAACCCTGGCGGTGACCAAGCGTGAGACCGGATCATGGAAATGGCCAGCGCTGCAACTGGGCTGGATGAGTCTGGTGGCGTGGATGGCCGCTTGGGCCGCGCACGCGATCGCCGTGGGAGCAGGACTACCTTGAACCTGCCAGCGGACGACTGGCAGTTCTGGGCCGCGACGGCCATCTGCGTCGGCGCCGCCTACTTCGTCCTGCGGCCGCTTGTGCCGCGGCGTGGCAAGCGCGGCGGGTGCTGCCCGGAGGGCGATCCGACGGCTGCGAAAAAGAAGCGCGTGAAACTGACCGTGAGCGCTGGACAGCCGCGCGACTAGAAACGCTTGTGAACCGGTCGCTCGGTTGGGGGACGGAACCCGAGGACCTGCCGAATCAAGTCGAGGTCCTCCGGTGTGGTGATCTTGAGATTGCGGGTCTCGCCTTCAACCACCAGCACCCGTTCTCCCAGTCGTTCGACCAGCATGGAATCGTCGGTGACTCCGCTCAGGTCCGGTGCCGCGTAGGCGCGGCGCAGCAACGCGACGGCAAACACCTGCGGGGTCTGCACTGCGAACAGCCGCTCGCGAGCGATCGTGGCTTCCACGGCTGGCGCAGTGGCCCGGTCCCGGCCCGCCTCGCCCAGAATTGCCTCAGCGGCATCATCAAACGGCGCCGAACTGAACCGCTCCGTGGTGACCCGTTTCAGGGTGTCGGCCACCGGGATGCCGGGAACCACCGCATCGCTAACCAAAGCCGCCTCGAAGACGCGCTGCAGGAGTTCGTCGGATGCTCCCGGGCGGGCAGCGTCGTGAATGGCCACATGCGTGCAGTCATCGGGGACTTCCGCCAGCGCGTTGCGCACTGTCTCCCAGCGTTCCGCAACACCACCGGAAATGATCCGCACGCCGTGGAATCCAAGCTGGGCCCCGAATCGATTGCGGAAGTCATCGATGGTGTCCGGCGGTGCGGCCACGATGATCGACCGAACCTCATCACGCCGAGTGAACGGCTCGACAGTTCGCAGCAGCAGCGGACGGCCGCCCAAATCCTGCCCCAATTTGTCCGAGCCGAAACGGGTTGATTTGCCCGCCGCTGGCAGAATTACGCAGACTCGCATGTGATCCATCGCTACTCCTTCATCTGGGAATCGCCCGCAGGCTCTGAACCACGGCTGCTTCGTGCACCGGCACGCTGGCGCGGTCTAGCGCCTCCTTGGCGGCATTGAATGCCGCCCCATCTACGGCGCTGGCCCCCAGTTCGTCAGCCTGACGGACGAACGCGGCCAGCGCCGCCAGGCGTTGCTCAACTTCGGCCGCCACTGTCTGGCTCAATTCGCCGCGTACTCGGGACAACGCCTCGCTGGTCCACTTCATGTCCAGCCGTGAGTGCACTGCCAGATCGATCACCCGGTGGGCCTCCATGTCGGCCCGGGCGCTGGCATTGGCCTCGGCCTCCAGACGCTCCACCTCTAGCGCCGACAGACCGAATGTCGGCAGCGCCTGAACCGCCGAGCGCCGACCGCTGCGGCGCTCATGGGCCTGAACATTCAGCACGCCATTGGCATCCACAATGAACTCGACTTCCACCTGCGGGATTCCAGCTGGCATCGGCGGGATGCCAGCCAGATTGAACCGAGCGATGCTGCGACAGTCCTTGACCAGTTCGCGTTCGCCCTGCAGCACATGAACCTTCACGGCGGTCTGGTTGTCGACGCTGGTGCTGAACATCTCGGTAGCGCGTGTCGGGGTCATGCTGTTACGCATCACCAGCTTGGCCACGGCCCCGCCCACGGTCTCGATGCCCAGCGACAGCGGCACAACATCCAGCAGCAGAGCGTCCCGCCGCTGGCCACCCAGTACCGCTCCCAGCCCAGCGGCGCCCAGTGCCACTACCTCGTCGGGGTTCAGCGCCACATACGGTTCAACCCCAAACAGTTGTCGGGCCTGCGCGCGCACCGCCGGAATCCGGCTGCTCCCGCCGACCATCACGACTCGATCGATCTTCGGAGTGCCCGAATCGCGCAGCGCCCGCTGGCAGCATGCTGCCGTCCGCTCCAGCAATCGCGCCATGAGCGCCTCGAGCTGCACTCTGGTGAGTGACAGGGTTCCATCCGTCCACGCTTCCCGCGAACTTAGAGTGATCTTGACCTGTTCAGCCAGTTGCCGCAGCCGCCCGCGCTGTTCCGGCGCCGTCGAGGCTCCCTGCCGCTCAAGTTCAGAATGGACCAGAGCATCGATATCGCCGCCTCCCAACCGCGTGTCGCCGGCGGTTGAGAGCACCTGAAAGAGTTGGCCATCGAGCTGGGCGCCGTCGCCCGGCTCAACGCGCAGAATGGAAACATCGAATGTGCCGCCACCGAAGTCGTATACGGCGATGGTCTGCGCCCCGGCGGAGTCGCGACCGAGGCCGTACGCCAGCGCCGCCGCAGTTGGCTCGTTGATGATGCGCACCACCTCCAGACCGGCCAGCCGCGCCGCGTCGCGGGTGGCTTGCCGCTGGGCATCATCGAAGTACGCCGGAACAGTAACCACGCAACGGGTCACCGCACTACCCAGCCGCTGCACGGCGGTCTCCTTGAGTGTGCGCAGCACTTCGGCGGCCACCTGCTGCGGAAGGAGAACGGCGCCACCGGCTTCCGCGGCGGCCATCCCGCGCGGGCCCTCAACCACACGCAGAAACGGCGATGACTCGGCGGCGCTCTCCTGAAACCCACGGCCCATCAGGCGCTTGGCGCCGGCGATGACCCGATCCGGTTCAGCAATGGCGCGTTCGACCGCCTCTTGGCCGCACCGGGTCACATCCGGCCCGATCCAGACCACCGAGGGCAGCATCGAACGCCCGGCCGAATCACACAGCACGCGCGGTGCGCCACCCTCAGCGACGGCGACCAGCGAGTTCGTCGTCCCCAGGTCGATCCCGATGATCACTTCGGCCGCGGACATGGGGGGGGGGATTCTATTGCCCCGCGCTGGTCGAGAGTGCGCTCGCGCAGTTTCGCCACTCCGCGGTGCCGCCAGTTGTTCATGGTTGTCTCTGGAACCCCCAGAGAGCGCGATGCCTCGGCATAGGGCAAGTCACGGCAGACCGACAACTCAACCGCATCCCGCAGCGGGCCACGGATGCCGGCCAAGACCGCCGAGAGGTCCCCAACCTCACCCGGTGCGGGCGGGCCGCTACTGCGCTGCCCCTGGGTCTCGACCGCGGCGCGCTCCCGCTGCAGACGCTCCCACGACAGCCGCTTCCCCTTGCGCGCCACCAGCCGCCGCAGGCAAGTCCGGAGGTAGCCGAGCGTCAGTCGCTCGCTGGTGACGCGCTTCCAGCCAAGCAGAAAGAGGAAGAGATCCTGCAGGGCATCTTCCCCTTGCGATCGGCTGCCGCTGGCCACGGTGCGCAGCAATGCGTCGTGACACTTCTGGTACGCCGCCTCAACCATGGCGCGCCGATCCGGTGCGCTTTGGCCACCGTCATTCGGTTCAGAGTGTTGCACTTCCTCCGGCATGCGAACCCCCTTTCGCGCGCACCATAGCAAGCGTCCCGGCGCTGATGTCAACCTTCGCGCCTTCCCACCGGTCGTCCACACTGCGCCGGATTTCACAAACCTGCCGCGATCAGCCTGAGCCCTCGGGCAGTTTCCGGATCGCACCATCGAACCGAGTGCGAACCACGGCATCAAGCCAGGCCTTCAGGCGCAGCATCAGGGGTTGGCTGGAGGCCACCTTCCAGCCGCCGTGCCCCTCGCCATCCTGCACTATCAGTTCCACCCGTGTGCCGCCGTCCACCGCTTCGGGCGGCGCGGTGAACCACCCGAGTGCTCGGCACTGCTGGCTGAGTTCGGCGCATTGAGCCGGGCTGAGGTCAACCCACCAGGTCGGCGTTCGGCTGAGCCCGTCAGCGCCGCCCCCGTAGCCCAGCGTCCCGTCGTTGACCTGAAAGAACTCGTAACGCAGCGCCACTGCCTCCACCCACCAGAACTCGATTGCCACTCCGCAGGGACCGGCTACCAGTTGCCGCGTCGGCACAGGTGGGGCGTTGGCGCAGCCGGCGATCGCGGCGAGCCCGAGGAAGCAGGCGGCTCTGAGCGCTGACCTCACGGCTTCGATGTGGCCGCGGGCTGACTGCGATATCGGGCGTACGGGTCGGGTCCGAACTCGAAGCGGCGCGGCAGGAAATCACCCGCGGGGCGATCAGCCATCCACCCCAGTGCGGCCAGGGTGCGGATGACCCGCGTACTGGCTGCGTCCGGAATCCCGTCGGCGTTGAAGCGGCGCACGAACCACCACTCCTTGCCGTGATCGCTCAGCCAGAGGATGTGCACGACCTCGTCGGGGGCGGCCGCGACCACCCCCGGATTGCCACGACCGTTGGCGGTGGAAATGTCGAGGAAGCCGAGTTGATCCAGCAGGGAGCGCAGTTCGCCCACCTGCGACTCGTTCAGCACGCGGGCGCGCCCGGGCCGGACATCGAAGCCCATCGCCGGACTGATCTCGGCCAGCAGCGCTCCGTCGGGCATTAGCACGAAGTGTCCCTGCCGTTCTTCAACCCGCAGTTCCTCGCCTGCGCGCTCGCCGGTGAGCACGGTGGCATCCAGAATGAACGCATCGCTGGCGCCGGTGGCGCGCTCGGGGACGGCGCTGCGGCAGCCAGCCGCCGCCAATGTCGCCAAGGCCAGACAAGCCAAGCGGGCGGTGCACCCAACGACGGTCATGCTGCGCAGCGTATCGACTGCGCGCCCATCTCTCACGGCGCGGGTAGGCTTCGAGGGCGATGCGCACCAGCGCCCGATGGATCAACGACTACCTCGAGCCGTCGGCCACCCCGCAGGAGCAGGCCGACACGCTCACCGATCTGGGATTGCCCCTCGATGGCCGCGAGGAACTCCCCGACGGCGATGTGGCGCAGGAGATCGAGACCACCAGCAACCGGGGTGACTGCCTGTGCCACTTTGGATTGGCCCGCGAGATCGCCGCCCGCACGGGGCGCAAATTGCGCTTCCCGGCAGCGTTCGACGGCGTTACTTCCAGCGGGGCGCTGAACCCCATCGCCAGTGGCGATGGCGGCTTTTGTGTAGACAACCGCGAGGTCTCACTCTGCCCCATTTACACCGCGCGCATCATCCGCGGGGTCCGAGTCGGCCCAAGTCCGCCGTGGCTGCAGGAGCGCCTGCGGGCCTGCGGCCAGGTTCCCCGCAACAATCTGGTCGATGCCACCAACTTCGTACTGCTAGAACTGGGCCAGCCGACCCATGTCTTCGACCTGGCGAAGCTCAAGGGCGGACGAATCATTGTTCGCCGGGCCATTCCCAATGAAGCATTCACCCCGATTGGTGAGGGAGCGGCCAGTGTCAAACTTCGCGAATCCGATCTGGTCATCGCCGACGGCGAGCGCGCCGTGGCCATCGCCGGTGTCAAAGGCGGCGCCGCAACCGCGGTAAGCGAGTCGACGGTGGACATCCTGATCGAGGCCGCGTCGTTCAGCCCAGTTGCGGTGCGGGCCACCAGCCGCGCCCTGCGCATCGCCAGCGAGTCGAGTTATCGATTCGAACGCGGGGTAAATCCGGCCACGGTTGATTCGGCCGCCGAGCGCCTCTGTCGACTGATCCTCGAACTCGCTGGCGGGCAGGTGTGCGGGGCACCGATTCGCGCCGGCGCCCCGGTCGCTCCGCAGGGCGCCGTTGGGATGCGCCTTTCCCGTTGCCGCCGACTG
>SYPI01000056.1 GCA_005804005.1 Planctomycetia bacterium | reverse complement strand
GCACTCGATTGGTGGTCAGTGCTGCGGACGCCGACCTGTTCGTCCCGGTGGAAGTGCGCGTGGCCGATCTGCTGCGGGAACAACCCGAGTTACGCCAGCGTCTGCGCCAGGAGGCGCAGGGCGGCGCCCACCAACTGCTGCAGGAGCGCGGGCCCGAGGCAGCCTGGCGGGCCGCGCCAGACACCGCCGCCGGCTTGGAAGCGGGGCTGCGACTGACTGCGGAAGATGTGCTTCAGGCCCGATTCGCTCTGGCTGCCGAGAGACTCGGTGCCTTGGCCGACCACCACGACCTCACGGGCGCAGCGCGCGTGGAGTGGCTCCGACTGCGCGGCTGTGTGGCATGGGGACTCCGGGACACCGCCGTCTTGAACGCGGCGCATCGCTCGCTGGTTGAACTGGGGAACGCGCCGACTCAAGCGGACCTCCTCCTGAGAATGTCCAAGTTGGCGCCTCCGGCGCAGGACATCTGCAACGACCCGCTGAGCGAGGGTCGGTTCGGGACTGGCCTGACCACCGACGCGCGCGTGGTGTGGGAGGAACCGATTCCGCCGACGGCGACGGGGAACTCGTTCCCCGGTGAAACGCTCGGCGCTGCCGGGCTCGGCGATGAGTTGGCGTCTTTCGGTGCGGCAATGGTCACTCTGCCCAGCTTGACCGAGTCGCTGGTGTTGATTGCCGACGGCAACTTGGTGTCAGCCCATGACCGCATCGTGCCGCAAGAGGATTGGCGCACTCCGGCCATGCCAGTGCCAATGTCCGGGCAGCGCATCGACACCGAGGCTGGCGACTTGCTGGGTGTCACCACAATCGGCCAGCGCGCGCTGGCCCTCACCGGGATTGCCCAGATTGGTGGCCGCATTGGCGGGCGGCTGCTGGTCTGCCTGAACCTGATCGACGGCCAGCGGCTCTGGGCCGCCGCCCCGCCAGCGACAGCCAGCACCGACGACGGCGAGTACAGCTTCCACGGGGTGCCGATCGTGGCCGACGGAGTAGTTGCCGTTCTGGGATGGAAGGTGAGTGCCCGCTCGGAGACCAGTTCGGCGATGTTCGGATTCTCGCTGGAAGATGGCCGGGTCCTGTGGCAGACCGCACTAGGAAGTTGTGCGGCTACCCGGCAAGCCACTCTGCGGCCCATCACCTCGCCACTGCTGGACGGTTCGCATGCACTGGTCACCACTCCCTCAGGCACCACAGCGCGCGTGGCCATTCGCGATGGCGGGCTTCGTTGGCTGCGGCGAGGGCTCGCTCCGGTCCACGATGCCCGATATCGAGCCATGCCGTGGGAGATGGGTCGCCCGGCACTTTGCCGGGGGCGCCTCTTCACGATGGGGGCCGATGGTGAGTCAGTGCTGGTGATTGACCCGCAGACTGGCGATCTGCTGAAAAAACTGCCAACCGGACCGGGGACTTCATTCGGGGCGGCGCGCTACCTGCTCGCCAATGAGGCCACCGGAACCCTCGCGGCCATTGGTGGCGATGTGTGCGTCGTCGATGCCCAGGCTCCCGAGGTTCCACTATGGATCCTCTCTTCATTGACCGCCCTGACGCAGGCCGAGCCCGACCCGGCTGATCGCCATTGGCTGCGCGGGCGGGTGCAGTCGGGGTCTTTCGCTGACGGCACCGGCGGACTGATCATTCCCAGCGAGTCAGCGGTGGAGATCCGGGATCCGCGCAGTGGCGCCCTGTTGGCCAGCGTGAAGCGGGACGGCCCGAAGAACCCGTGCCTCTCGGATGGGGCGCTATTCCTGGCAGAGCGCGAATCGCTGGTGGCCATTTCCAGCCCCGAGGCTACCGAGGCTGTCCTGATCAGCCGACTTGATGCGGGTGGTGACGCGGCGGCGGCGGTGGCCTTGGCGCGATTTGCTCTGGCTTCAGGGAAACCGACTCTGGCGCTCTCACGCCTGGAGCAGATGGTCGCCGCTGCCGCGGCTGGCGCGCGAGACGCGGACCTGCGTGAGTTGCTCACGGCGCTCTTGAATCTGGCACGTCGGGAGAGCAGCAGTGCCAGTCGCCAACGGGTACTGGAGTGGGCGCAGCGACTGGCTGTCACGCCGATGCTGAAATCACAGTTCGCGCTCGCCACCGGCGACATCCTTCTGGCCAGCGACGCGGCGGGAGCCTTCGCCTCGTGGGAGTCCGTGCTGGCCGACGAATCGGTCGCCGGTGTGCCAACCTCCACCGACGGAGTGGTCATGCGATCCGACCTCGCCGCGCTGGTACGAATCCGCGAGGCTGGCGCGTTGCTGCAGTCGCACCTGGCTCGGCGCGAGGCGGAGGCCAGTGCGGCGGTGGCGGCGATCGGCGCCCAGAGCGACGCGCGCACCTGGGAGCGGACCGCCGATCGCTGGTCCGACACTCTGGCCGGCTCGCGTGCTCACATCGAAGCGGCGGCATTGCTATTGGCGCAGGGCGACCACGACCGAGCAATTGACCGGGCGGTTCGGGCACTCTGGCAGACCGGCGCGGGAGCCGATGACATCTCCCTGATGGTGGCTGACCTAGCCGATCAGGCGGGGCGGCAGGAGGTGGCGGCGCGGGCCCGTCGCGCTGCCACTGGGGCCCATGGGTATCCAGACACAACGGCGAAGCGCCCACAACTCGATGGTGCGCCCGGCCAACCATTGCTGTTGAACGGGACGCTGGTGCGATTCTCTGAGCGCGCGTGGGAAGAGCGGCCCACCGATGCGGCGTTTGTCCTGCGTGACGGTGCCTTGCACCGCGTTCAGGCCGATGGGCTCAGGGAGTCGTGGGCCTTTGGCATTCACGACCGCGAACCAGTGCTGCTGCGCGCCAGTAAGGCGATGATTCTGGTCTGGGAGGACGCTGATTTCCGGCACCCGGCAGTGACGGCGATCGAGGCTGGTTCCGGCCGGATTCTTTGGGCCAAGGCCGATCTGGGCGGGCTGTTCCCGGGTGCGGTCGAGGACGCCTGGCGACAGGGTGGGGGCAACGGGACACCGGCTCGGATCGATCCCATCATTGGCGAGCGTGATCTGGTGCTGGTCAGGCGGGACGGCCACGCAGTCTCGATGTCTCTGGTCGATGGCGCAGTGAACTGGCGCTCTGAACGACTGCTCGAATCCGTGGACTCCATTCAGGGTGACGATCGCTGGATTGCTTTGGCCGGCCAGCGCCGTCCGAACGAAGAACTAGAAGCCGCGGTAGTGCTGCTGGATCGACGCACCGGGGCCCCTCGATTCGAGTGGCAGCTCGGTGAGGGTGAGGAAGTGCTGTGGATCGCCATCGATCTGGGCCGGATGTTCCTCGGCGCGCGGTTGGGGGTGATGCGGGTCGATCTGGGTGAGCAGGCAGTGCTGCAGTGGTTCGCCATGACCGATGAGCTGGCCATGAGTCAGCGAGCCATCCTCGTTGGCGGGATGCTGGTCGTTCAGTGCTCCAGCGATGCCATTCTCGGCATCGACGCTTGGTCGGGGCTCACCCGGCGGGGAGCGTTTGAACTCGCCGCCACCCTGAGAGTTCCCGGCAAGCAGGAACGGGAACTGGAGTGGCTCGGGGGTGCGCTGGCAGTCCGCGACTCCGACCGGATCCGCTGCTTCGATGATTCCGGCGCATTGGTGGGCGAGGACGCAGTCGCGCAGGACCGCCGCTATCTGGGAACCATGGCCGGGCAGGGGAATCTACGGGTGGTGTCCCGCCCGGGGACGCCACTGGCCCCCGCAATCAACCGTCCCGCCGGTGTCCCCTGCCAAATCTGGAACTTTTCCCTCTCCCAGGGGCTCCGGCTGATCGACGCCCCAATTGAGGTTGATTTCCCCATGATTCCCGACCGCATGGTGGGGGTGGATGGGTGGCTGCTGCTCTCCGGGAGTGACCGGCTGGTGGCCATCCCATTGGGGGATTCCGAGGGTTGACAGCGGGCGCTTCAGCGAGGATATTCCCGCCCTCTGAATCAGAGGAGTTGGCAATGGCACTGCGAGTTGAGTTGGAAAATTGGATGACAGCAACACCGAGCGCACCTTGGGCGATCAAGCCTTGTTGGGTGCTTTTGGCCGGCGGTGGTCAGGACGACGGTGACCTCGACGACGACGATGACGAGGACGACGACGAGGAAGAGGAGTCGGACGATCCTGACCTCGATGAGGCCAGCGACGACGACTACGACGACGACGACGAAGATGAATTCGATGTGGACGAGGAAGAGGACGATCGAGCCTCGGATTCGATCCGCAGTCGCGCCAGTTGAAGGCTGGCGCCATCGGCGCGGAACAGAATCGTGCTCCCATCGCAGGCCTGGGGAAGCGGTGCCCAATCTCCATCGAGCACCACCGTCCACGCCGTGGGGTTGGCTGACGGGTCACTGCCCAATGAGAGGCGCCCACCCTGCAGTACCAGCGCGCGGCCGTCCGCCAGTTGAATTGCCGCGCGGGTGCCCGGGGGGAGGAGTCGCCGCTTCCCGGTGATTCCCGGCATGATCACCAAGCGGCCAATCCCGGGGTCGGCTAGAAGGAACTCGCTCGTCCCCCAGCGAACTGCCGCTGCCAGTGGAACGATGGCCTGAAACGCAGCGCGGCTGGTGGCGCGATCGCTCAAACCTACGGTGACCGCTGCGGCCTGGCCAATCCGCGGGACCCCACTCTGGGCTGGTTCGACGCGGCGGCAGGTCCAGTCCAGAACGCCATCATTGAAGCGCAGCCACGCCAACTGCGAGCCGTCGGTGCTGAAAGTTGGGGCCAGCAGGGCCGATCCGGACGGGGCATCAATGGTGGTGCGGCTACCGTCGGGGGACTGGACCACGATGTCGACCGTGTCTGAGCCGAGTGATCGTCGGCTCCAGGCGATCGATCCATCAGGCCCGGCCGCCGTCAAGGCATTCCAGGCGCCGTCGGCGGCGAACCAGTCCGCGCCAGCGCCAATCCACGGCAGCACCCCCAGATCGGCTGAGCCGTCTCCGTTCGCCTCCTGAATCAGAAACCCACCGGCGACGGCCTCTCTCCCCAGGAACACGTCCGGTCCGACCCTTCGCACCTCGACCGGCGCGGGGCCTGAGATGTCGAATACCACCACGGTGCCATGGTTGGTTCCCGGTGCCTGGGTTCGCTTCTGGGAGGTCGTGGCCAGACCGATGCGGAACTCCATCGAGGCAGTCGATTCAACCTGCACAGCAATGTAGCGACCGTCGGGGGAGCAGACCGGCGGTGTGAAGGTGTCGTGCGCGACACTGCCGAGCCGCTCGATGGAAAACCGCACCTGTCGTGCGCTGAGCGGCAGACTGGGCGCGGTTTGGCCGGCGGCGGGGCGCGTCGTTGGACCGGTTGGGGTACGGCATCCGGCGAGGAAAATCACCGCCAGAGCTGTTCGCGCCGCGAACCCGGCCGCGCTTGTCACGGAGGGGTGCCTACGGGCTGATCCGGTGCCGACGGAGCGGGAGCTGGCGCAGTCGGCGGCGGCGGCAACGGCAGGGGAGTCTCCGGGTGGATGGGATTGTTGCGAGGGACGATTCCACCCGTGGCGGCATTCTGCGCCGCATCACCGGACGGTCGGATCGGGTTGAG
>SYPI01000055.1 GCA_005804005.1 Planctomycetia bacterium | reverse complement strand
TCCTCGGCCCGGCCGCGCACTCGGATGCTGACCTGCCTCTTTTCCGCATCCCGCGGCCCAACAATCGCCATGTAGGGCACCTTCTCTTCGGCAGCATCGCGGATGCGCGCCTGGATCCGCTCGTTGCCATCGTCAATGCTGGCCCGCAGCCCGGCCGCCTTCAGCTTCGCGAGCACCTCGCCTGCATACTCAGCCGACTTCTCACTGATCGGCAGCACTCGCACTTGCTCGGGCGCCAGCCACAGCGGGAACGCTCCAGCGAAATGCTCGATCAGCACCCCGCAGAAACGCTCCATCGATCCGAACGGCGCGCGGTGAATCATCACTGGCCGATGCTTGCTGTTGTCGTTGCCGATGAAGTGGAGGTCAAACCGCTGCGGCAGGTTGTAGTCCACCTGCACCGTCCCCAGCTGCCAACTCCTGCCGATCACATCTTTGACCACGAAGTCAATCTTGGGCCCGTAGAACGCCGCTTCGCCAATCTCTTCGCTGAAGGGCACGCCGAGGCTCCGCGCCGCCGTACGGCAAGCGTCCTCGGCCTTGTCCCAGTTGGCCGCCTCGCCGACATACTTGTCGCTGGCTGGGTCACGCAGCCCGACCCGCACCCGATAGTCATTCATCCCCAGCGTGCCGAAGATCAACTTCACCAGCGACAAACACCCCAGCAGTTCCTCGGCCACCTGATCCTCGCGGCAGAACAGGTGAGCATCGTCCTGAGTGAATCCGCGCACCCGCGTCAGCCCGCCGATTTCCCCCGACTGCTCCCAGCGGTACACCGTGCCGAACTCCGCCAGCCGCACCGGCATGTCGCGCCATGAATGCGGCTCGCTGGCGAAGATGCGAATGTGATGCGGGCAATTCATCGGCTTCAGCAGATAGCCCTCGACCGCGCCCTGTTCCATGCGGTTGGCCAGATCAGCGCATGAACAACCCTCGGCGGCCAGCGCCTTCATCTGGTCGTGGTCCACCAGCGGCGGGTACTGACTCTCGCGGTAGTAGGGGAAGTGCCCGCTGGTGCGATACAGATCCAACTTGCCGATGTGCGGGGTGAACACCTGCTGGTATCCCTGACGCCGCAACTCCTCACCGATGAAGTTCTGCAGTTCCTGGCGCACCACCGCCCCGCGCGGAGTCCACAGCACCAGCCCTTGTCCCACCATCTCGTCGATGTGGAACAGGCGCATCTGCTTGCCGATCAGGCGGTGATCGCGCTTCTTGGCTTCCTCGACCTGCGCCTCGTAGGCGGCCAACTCCGCCGCAGTGGCGAAGGCCGTGCCATACACGCGGGTCAGGCGATCGGACTTGTCATCGCCGTGCCAGTAACTGGCAGCCAGACTGGTCACCTTGAATGCGCCGATGCGCCCGGTCGAAGGCACATGCGGCCCGCGGCAGAGGTCTTCCCAGTCGGTGCCCGGCGCGCCGGTGGCATACCACGACAGCGCAGTACTGCCCGCTTCGATGGCCCGCTGCGCGTTGTCGAGCTTGTACTTGCTCCCCTCGGCGTTCAGCTTGTCCAGCCCTTCCTTGGCCGGCATCTCGTAGCGGGTGAACGGGCGATCTTGGGCGATGATCTTGGCCATCTCCGCTTCGATTGCCGCGAAATCGTCGGCGCTGGGCGCCTTTCCGCCGGCGAAGGCCATGTCGTAATAGAAGCCAGTTTCCAGAGGCGGCCCGTACACCAGCTGCGTGCCGGGATAGAGCCGCGAAATGGCTTCGGCCATCACATGCGCCGCGCTGTGGCGCAGCAGGAACAGAGCATCGGCGTCGACGCTGCCGTCGCGCTTCTTGGGGGTGACGATCGCCAGCGCGCAGTCCTTGGAAAGCAGCGTGCCGAGGTCGCTCAACTGCCCATCGACCTTGGCACCGATAGCCGCCTTGGCCAAGCCCGGCCCGATCGCCGCGGCCACTTGCGCGGCAGTTACGGGCTCAGAGAATTCCTTGATGCTTCCGTCGGGAAGCGTGATGCGCGGCATCGGGGAAGAGTACTGGCATCGGCGCCGGGGGGCGGAGTGGCGGAACGCCGACAACACAGCGCCCCTCGCGTCAGTCGCACACTCCCGGAGCCCCGCACTCCGGGCATCTGGTACCGGAGGCAATCCCGGTGCGCGAGTACCCGCAATTCGAGCATCGTCGTCGGCCGCGACCGATCAGGCGTCGCCAACCCCATGTGGTGGCACGACTGACTCCAACGCCGAAGAGGGTGAGTGGTAATCCCAGCGCGAGCGAGTTGGCGAGCAAGGGAATCCACAGCGGTCGCCATGGGATCCCACTGGCGGGAGCGAGCTCGGAGTCGCACGACCAACTCCAGTGCCCTGAAAAGTCGGCTAGCGCATTGGTCCAGTGTTCGTCTCGAACTGCCCGGATGAACTCCCACCCACCTTTGCCATCCTCGTAGACTACCCACGCGATCTGCCACTCCTGCTCGCGCACCCCCTGCACCCAGAGGCACCGAAGTGGCCAGCCGTACACCCGAGTCTCGCACTCTCGGCGACCGATGTGCCCGGTACGCGCCGCCGTCCAAATCACGCTGTCGGGTTCGAGGTCGGGTGTAGTCGTTGGCAGGCGCGACACCGATGCGCCGTGGGGCTGTGCAGAGCCGCAACTCCAAAGAATCGATGGCGACCAGCGCTCTGGCATCATGCCAAATGCTTGGTCGCCAATCTCTTCCACCGTTGCCACGGCCGCCGCGAAGGAAGACTCCGTCGCGCCCGGCGGCACCAAGCTCTGCCATTGGCTCCAGCGCCGGAACGCATCAAAGCTCGGCTCGCCCTGCCCCGAATCCGGCACGACTGGCGTCAGCGTCGTGACCGAGACTCGATCGTAGAAGCCGCGGCTGAGTTGGTAGTACCACCATGACTCACCGACGGTGAATGCGCCGACCGAGGCGCCCTCCTCGTCGGCAGACTCACCATCGGGGGGGCGGAGTCGCGGCTGTTCGTAGGGAATGTCAGGGCGCTCGTACGCAACGAACCTTCGCCACAGGCGCAGCAGTGCTGGTTCGGTGAACCCACAGTTGCCGCCACCGAAGACATTGAAGTTGGCCGCCAAGGGTGCTACCGAGAGATCCCACGCGGCCATAGCGCAAATGGCGAATGTCATCGCCGCCCCGAGGATGAGGGGCGTTGCGAGAAAAGCGGCGGCCTTTCGGGCCGCATGCATGTGGCACTTCATGCCACATTGGGCGAGTGTGGTTCGCGCTGTGGGTGGCGTGGGACCCATCGCGTTTCAGGTCGCCGCCGGAGTACATGGCCAATCCGCCGATGGCGGCACATCGCCGCCAGGCATCACTTCGGGCACGTACCAGCTCGAATCGCAGTTTGTACGGTCCTCCCTAGGGATCCAGTTAGGGAGATCGCCTTCGCATGCGGGGTGGCAGTTCTTGAGGCAACAGTCCTTGAGCGCTTCACAGAACGCGACGCGCAAACTTTGATCAGTGAACCAAAGTGGTCCTTCACCCAACCAGCCCCCTAGCCCGCTTGGGCTCATCTCTCTTAGCTGGTCAAGGATAGAGGTGCGTGTGCTGGGGTCGTACCAAGTCCCTGAGCAGCCAGTTGGCGCGTACTTCCTCCGAATGCGACCAAGCACTTCCTCCAATGCTCCTTGGACTCCCTGACCATCGAATGGCCCGAAGACGTCCCCCGTCTTGGGATCAATCCACCAATAGCGGCCGGAGGGATCGATGAGTACGGGCACTGCGTGCCCGCCGGCCCCAGCGGGGGGACACCGCCACGAGACCAAGCCATACTTGCCGGTCCAACCGCTCGGAAGGCGTCGCAGAATGTATCGAAGCATGGCATCGGCGTAGTCATCGCAATCGAAGTCGGCGACGCCAGTCCGTCCGATGAAGAGGCCACTCCTGCGAATGCATTCTAGGGACGACATGTGTGTAAGCCACTTGAGCGCGCACCGCAAGGCGCGAGTCTCGGTTGTCAGCTCATCGGGAGTTGGTGTGGTTGAGGTCAACTCATCCGAGACCGGCGCCGCGGGAACCAGTGTCATCCCCTG
>SYPI01000054.1 GCA_005804005.1 Planctomycetia bacterium | reverse complement strand
GTGGCGTAGACCAGCGCATTGGGGGGCGTGCCCACCGGCATGATGAAAGCCAAGCTGGCGCCCAGCGCCGTGCCGATCACTGCCTTCTCCACCGGGATACCCAGACTGGGCGCAATGGCGCCGATGATGGGTACCGCGGTAGCAGTGAGGGCAGTGTTGGAAGCGATCTCGCTGGCCAGCACCATGGTCAGAACCACCGCGGCGAGAATCACCAGCGCCGGCACAAAGCTGACATCGCCCAGATGCGCGGCGATCCCCGCCGAAACGCCGGTTCTCTCCATGGCCTCGGCCAAGGAAAGCCCCCCGCCGCCGAGAACGAAAACTCCCCACGGCAAGCGCTTGGTTTCCGACCATGGCAGAACCGGGGCCTTGTCACTCGCCCCCGATGGCAACACCATCAGAATGAATGCCGCCGCCAGCGCCACGCGGCCATCACTGAGCGCCGGAATCAGCGGCTTCAACAGCGGAGAGAAGCACCACAGGCTGACGGCCAACACGAACACCGCCAGAGTCATCCATCCGGCGCGGCTGAGCGGCTCGGGCACCGCTGCCACGGGAATCGGAAGTTCCACCGAACCGACTCCGCGCATCGGGAAAGACCAGCGGAAGATGACCGCCGCCGCCACCGCCATGGCCAGCGCGGTGGGTACACCGAAACGGGCCCACTGCCAGAACTCCATCTGCACGCCATTGGCCATGAGCCATTCGGATGCAATCGGATTCGGCGGGCTTCCGAGGATTGTCGCCACACCACCGATGCTCGACCCGTAGGCGATGGCCAGGAGCGCCGCCGCGGCGAACTGACGCTTGGCGAGCGGTGAATCGATCAGCGGCTCGGCAGCGGCGATCAACCCCAAGCCGATGGGCAACAGCATGGCGGTGGTGGCCGTGTTCGAGACCCACGCACTGACGCAAACGCTGGTGGCCAGCAGCCCCAGCACAATCCGGTGAGGCCGGGTTCCGGTGGCGTGCAATACCAGTCGAGTGAGTCGCTGGGCCAGTCCGTGCCGCTCGATGGCGATGGCCATTGCGCATCCGCCGCCGAATAGGAAGATGACGTCGTTTGCATACGGCGCCAGCGCCTCGGCTGACTTGGCGGCACCGACAATCGGCAGCAGCAGGGCCGGAAGCAGCGCGGTCACCGCCAGATCCACCGGCTCGGTTAGCCACCAGCAGGCCATCCAGACCAGAATCGCCAGCGTGGCCGCTCCTTCCGCGGAGAGTCCCAGCCAGCCGACTCCGGCTGGGCTGACGGCGACCCAAGCAACCAACGCCAGCGCCGGGCCGCCGAAGAGGCACAGTCCTCGAAGATCTCTCTGCTGCGCGGGCGACTGAGGTTCAGCCATTGCTTATCTGGCCCGGGCGATGATCTGCAGGTTCATGGGAGTCACGATGACAGAGTCGGGGTCGCCCTCCGCGCGAGTCAGCGCTGCCAGCAGCCGCGCGAGGAATGAACGGTCGATGCAGCCCATCTCCAGCAGGCGCGGGGCGTAGGTGCGGATGTATGAAGCTGGCCACTGCCAGAGCGGATCGCTCGGCCGGGCCGAGAACACCAGCGGCTCCAATGCCGTCACCTCGAAGCCCGCTGCATTCAGCAACCCCGGCATTCTCCGACCGACATCCGGATCGCCACCGGTCGAACGCAGCGCCGCCTCGACCTGCTCGACGAACTGTTCGATCTCCGGGCTGGATGGTGAGAGCCGAAACGACCGGTAGTGGGTGTATTCGTGCATCACCAGCACGCCGCCATCGCGCACCGCGGCGCGGATGTTGGCCACTAGTCGCGCCGGGTCGGCAACCCACATGGCCACCCACCGGCACCAGGCGGCGTCGTAACCCTCAACCGGACACGGCTCGCTGATCAGATCGACGGAGTGGAACGAGACATTCGCGCAACCGGCCGATTCGCAGCGGTGCCGGGCCGACTCGAGATAACGCTGGGAGCGCTCCAGCGCCGCGACATGCCCCTTCGGCCCCACCAATCGCGAGAGTTCCACCGTGGCGAAGCCCGGCCCGCAACCGATGGCGGCGATGCGCCAGCCGGGGCGGAACCCGGCCGCCTGCCAGCCGCGCGCCACGGTTGGCTGCCAGAGCCCGTGCTGCAGTCCGAGCCGCTGCAACTCTTCGTCGTGGGTTCCTAACTGGTAGTCACGCTCGGCTGACATGGGCGGGGAGTGTAGAGCCCGTCGAAGCGGCCGAGCGATACCCTGAACCGTGTTGCCACCACTGCGCCAGCTCATCCTCGCGCTTCATGTCAGGCCGTCGGCACTTTCTGCGACGCTGCTCCTGTGCGGTTGCGCCGCCACGACGCCAACCGATGTTCCCAAGCCCCCGCCCGGGCCGGTCGACACTGCCTTGGCCCGCCGCCTGCCCATGCGCGACGGCCACACCGGCGCGGCGCTTGACTGGAACGAGGTACTGGCGCGATTGGCCGCGGCCGATGTCGTACTGATAGGCGAAACCCACGACGATCCACATGCTCACGCCTTTGAGCAAGCAGTCGCTCAGGATCTCTGCGCCCTCTGGCCGCGCTGCGCGGTCTCGCTGGAGATGCTCGAGCGCAATGAGCAGCCGACCGTGGATGCCTGGCTGCGCGGTGAGATCGACACCGAGGAGATGATCGACCAGACCGGCTCGGCCAACTGGGCGGGTGAGGGCTCGTGGGTTCCGTGGTACCAGCCGATCCTCGACGCGGCGCGTGACAACGGCGGGCGGGTAGTGGCGGCCAATGCGCCGCGCCCATATGTCCGCTGCGCCCGCGAACAGGGGCTCGAAGCGCTTGAGCAGCTGCCGCCGGATGAGGCCCTGCTGTTCGATTTGCCCACCGCCGCGCTGGCCAGCGCCGCCTACCGCGAGCGGTTCCGCCAGATCATGCACTCGATGGCGCGTGCGGCTGGCAATGAGCCGGCCAGCGAGAATGACATCGACCAGATGCTCCGGTCACAGGCCACTTGGGACGCCACCATGGCGGCGTCAATCGCCCGGGCCCGGGCCATGGGTGCCTCGGTCGTGATCCACTCGGTCGGCTCATTCCATGTGTCGCACGAGGGTGGCACGGTTCTGGAACTGCGCCAGCGGCGTCCGAGTGATCGAATCGTGGTGGTGGTGGTCGAGCGCGCTGGCGCTGCAACGGCCGCCGGCGATGTCCCCTTGGCCGACATCGTCGTCAGTTCGCCGCTGGCCGAGTGAATCCGCTGGGCGCTACAGTCCGCGCGCGGCCATGTAACGGATCATGTCCACGCATCGGTTCGCGTAGCCGAACTCGTTGTCGTACCAGCTGACAACCTTGAAGAAGTTCTGGCTCAGGCCAATGCCGGCACCAGCGTCATAGATGGACGAACGCGGGTCTGACATGAAGTCACTGGAGACGACTTCCTCGGTTGTGAATCCGAGTACGCCCTGCATCGACCCATCGGCGGCGGCCCGCATGGTGGCGTGAATCGCCTCCAGAGTGGTGGACTTCTCGGTGCGGAAGGTGAGGTCGATGCAACTCACATTGGCGGTGGGAACTCGGAAGGCCATGCCGGTGATCTTCCCCTTCACCGCCGGCAAGCAGAGCCCGACCGCTTTGGCCGCGCCGGTCGAACTGGGAATGATGTTCTGATAGGCGTTGCGCCCACCGCGCCAATCCTTCTTGCTGGGTCCGTCTTGCGTTGGCTGTGTGGCGGTGACGGCGTGCACCGTGGTCATCAGCGCCTCAACGATGCCGAAATTGTCCAGCAGCACTTTCACCACCGGCGCCAGGCAGGTGGTGGTGCAGGAGGCGTTGGAGACGACGCGGTGGCGCGCCGGGTCGTAGCTCTCGTGATTCACCTTGTAGACCAGCGTGGGCACTTCCTTGTCGGACTTGGTGGGCGCGCTGAGTAGCACGCGCTTGGCGCCCGCGCTCAGATGCTTGCCGGCATCCTCGATAGTGGTGAACAGGCCGGTCGATTCCAGCACCAAATCGGCCCCGAGTTCTCCCCACGGCAGCGTGGCTGGGTCCCTCGAGGACATGCAGCGGATTCGCTGCGAGCCCAGCACGATCGCCTCGCCATCGGCGCGCGCTTCCACGGCGCAGCGGCCATGGTTGGTGTCGTAGCGCAGCAGATAGGCCAGATTGTCGGCGCCGACCAGATCATTGATGCCAACGATCTCGATGCCCCCCTGCTCGGCCGCGATGCGGCAGACCAGACGACCGATGCGACCAAAGCCATTGATGCCAATGCGAATTGCCATTTGTGCTGCTCCGCTGAAGGGGGCAAAGGATAACCCGCGCCAACCTGAGGCGCCGACGCCGTCAGTTGCGGCGTTCGCGGCGCTGGCTGCGGCGCATCACCATGTGGTGCAGGCGCGGCGACAGGGCGAATACCGCCCCGGCCAGCCGGGCCGAAAAACTGGTCCACACCTCCGGCCGTGGGCTTCGCAGACACTTCACCACCGCCCGGGCCACGACATCGGGAGACTGCACAAAGAGCCGCGGGGCGTGATCGGGAACCAAGGGGAATTTCTCCCCGGCAGCCAGTTCCCTGCCGCTGGCGGACTGCATCTGGGGGTAGAACTCGGTCTCGGTGGCAATCGGGTGAACGCTGCTGACCATGATTCCGGCCCCCTCAAGTTCAGCGCGCATGGCCTGACAGATGGAGAGTTGGGCGGCCTTGGCCGCTGCATAAACACCCACCCTGGGCAGGGCGTAGCGCGCTATGCAACTTGAGCACATCAGCAGATGGCCGCGGCGGCCGCTGGCCCGCAGGCGGCGGGCGGCCTCGCTCAGAAGGTCGGTGGCGGCGAAGACATTGACTTCGAAGAGGCGGCGGAGCTGCTCGGTGCTGGTCTCGGCCACGGTCAGTTCCAACCCGTAGCCGGCATTGGCAAAGACCACATCGACCGGCCCGAGCGCTGACTCGACCTCACTCAGCAGTCCGGCGGCGTGGCCGGCCACCGCCATGTCGCAGGTGATCGCGTGAGCCGTGCCGCCGGTGGTGCGAATCACCTCTCGCAGTTCAGCCAGCCGGTCGGCGCGGCGGGCCACTATTGCCACGCGCATCCCGGCCTTGGCCATGGCCAGCGCCGTAGCCGCGCCGATGCCTGAACTGGCGCCGGTCACCAAGGCGACTTTGTCGCGGAGGTCCACAGCGTCACGGTAGCCGAACGGGGGTGCGGCTGATTCGCCGCGATGGCGGGCTACACTCGGGCAGTGCGTGCCTGGCTGAACGGAGCATTGGTTGACCCGGCCCAGGCGCAGGTCTCGGTATTCGACCGCGGCTTCCTGTTTGGAGACGGCGTCTATGAAGTGGTGCGCTTCTTTGGCGGGCACGGCGTGGGAATCACCGCGCACATCGAACGCCTGAGAGAGAGCCTGCGCCTGACACGGATCAGCGGCTTCGACCCGACGCAACTGGCGGTTATCTCCCGGCTGCTGCTGGAGGAGTTGGGAACGGGCGACGCCACCGTCTACCTGCAAATCACCCGCGGCACAGCCCCGACGCGCACTCACATCCCCGCGCCGGGAATGACTCCGACAGTGTTCGCATTCGTCGCCCCCACGCCGGGAATCGAGTCGCTGGCCGCACCATCGGTTCTGCGGGCCCGCACCGCGGTGGACATGCGCTGGGGCTACTGCCAGATCAAGACGACCTCGCTAATGGGGAATGTGCTGCATGTGCTGGGTGATGACCCCGCTTGCGAAGAGGCCATCCTGCATCGCGATGGATTCGTCAGCGAAGGCACTTCGGCGAATGTGTTCGCGGTGGTGCATGGGGTGCTGGTTACACCACCGGTGGATGCCCAGCCGCCAATTCTGCACGGGGTGATGCGCGCCCTAGTCCTGGAGGCGGCCAAAACAGAGGGAATCGCGCACAGTGTCCGGCCGCTGGCGTTGAGCGAACTTCAAGGCGCGCCGGAAGTTTTCATCACCGGCAGTCGGCGATTTGTCGGCGCAGTCAGCCACCTCGACGGCGTTGCGCGGTCGCAGCCGGCACCGGGGCTGGTGGCGCAACGCGTGCTCGATTCCATGCGCCGGGCGATTGAGAGCAACATCGTTTCCGCAGTGTCTTCGGCGCGCTGAGGCCTATACTCGGCCCCATGGACCTGCTGGCAATCAGCGTCGGAAACTCGCGGACTCAACTCGGGCGCTTCACCGGCACCGAACTTGATTCGAGCGAACGCATTTCCAATCAGCACCCTGATCTCATCCTCTCCCGGGCTATTGAGCACTGGGGGCACCTCGGCGAGAACTCGCGCGGCATTGCCCTGGCGAGCGTGAACGAATCCGTTGCTGGTCCTCTGGCCAAGGCGCTGAAGGCGCGGCTTGGCGCGGATGTCTCCCGTCTGGGCGCTGATCTGGGAATCCCCGTTGGCACCTGCCTGGACGAAGGCGCCAAGCCCGGCACCGATCGGCTGCTCAACGCCGCGGCAGCCTGGGACAAGTTCCAGTGCGCAACTGTGGTGATTGATGCCGGCACCGCCGTCACCGTCGATTTCGTCGATGGCAAGGGCGTGTTCCAGGGTGGCGCCATCGCTCCCGGCGTGGCCCTGCAATTGCGCGCCATGCACGATGGCACCGCTGGCCTGCCGCTGGTTGCCCCGGCCGCGCCGACCGACGAACCATTTGGCAAGTGCACCGAGCAAGCCATGCTGCAAGGCGTTCACCATGGCATTCGCGGATTGGTGCAACGACTGGTTGAACGCTACGCCGAGGCGTATGGCGCATTCCCGCGCGTGATCGCCACCGGCGGTGACGCGGAGGCGCTGTTCGCCGAAGACGATGTGGTTGAGATGGTCGATGCCGACCTGACCCTGCACGGAATTGCCGCCGCAGTTGCCGCCGCCAGCGGTACGGCCAAGAGTCAGGGCCGACGCTCTGCCGGAGTCGCCGCCGCACCAGTGCCTCACAAGCACGATGGCGGATGCTGCGGCCACGACCACGGAACCGACGGTGGATGCTGCGGCCACCAGCACTGATCCGTCGCTCGGCGACAATGATCCGTCGGCTGGCGGCGCTGATTCGGTGCCCCGCCGCAGCCACCGCTGGTTGACCAGTGACGCAGCTGGCGCAATCGCCGTTGTTGAAGTTCTTGGCGATCCGTCGGGACTAGAACCGCTGCTGGGCCGCGCGCTCCCCCCTGCCGGAACTCACGCGCTGCGGCGAATCGGTTCCCTCGATGACTGCGTGTGCCTGCGCCTAGCTGGCGGATTCGTCGCCCTCATGCCGCACGGCGGAACTGCGCTGCGGCGGGCCATCACCCAAGCCCTGTGCGCGGCCGGGTATCCCGAGTCCCCCGCAGCGCCGGACCATTGGCCCGAAGCGGCGGGCCCTCGTGAATCTGCGGCGCTATGTCTGCTGGCACGGGCCGCCAGCCCGCTGGCGATTGGGTTCCTTCTCGCCCAGAGTGAGTCCGGAGCGGCCCCGGACTCCGTTGATGAGCGCGAGCAGGTGACCCGGCTGCGCCGACTGATCGAACCACCCACGGTGGTGCTGGTCGGGGCACCGAACGCTGGCAAGAGCACCTTGACCAACGCCCTCGCTGGCCGCGATGTGTCTATCGTCTGGCACGAGCCCGGATCGACCCGCGATTGGATCGCGGTGCGCATCAATCTGCATGGGTTGGTGGTTGACTGGATTGACACTCCCGGCATTCGCCACGGCGCTGGGGAGATTGAAGCGCTGGGGATGGAACTGGCCCATCGCCGCATCGCTCAGGCGGATCTGGTGGTGGCCATCGCCGAACCCGGCGGTGATTGGCCGCAACTTGACCGACCGCCTGACCTGCGCGTCCGATCCAAGTCCGATCTTGCGCCCCAGACAGCCGAGGCCGCGGCCGACCTCTCTGTCTGTGCCCGCACCGGGGCGGGGCTGTCCGAACTGGCCCAGCGGGTCCGTGATGCGCTGGTGCACCCGGAAGATCTCACCCTCAAGTTGTCCCATCTGGAGTCAATCGTTTCGGCGTGATTCAGGCCCAAGACGGGCTCTTTCCGCGCAGAAACGTCGCCGGGCACTAGAGCCCCATGATTGAGTAGCCCGAGTCCACATAGACATTCTGCCCGGTCACACCACGCGACAAGTCAGAGAGCAGCCACAGAGCCGTGTCGCCCACATCGCTGCCTTCAATGTTGCGCTTCAGCGGCGCCTTCTTCTCCACCCAGCCGAGGATGTCGCTGAAACCACCGACCGCCATGGCGCTCAGGGTGCGCATCGGCCCGGCTGAAATCGTGTTCACGCGAATGCCCTTGGCGCCGAGTTCCATGGCCAGATAGCGCATGGTGGCTTCCAGGGCCGCCTTGGCCACCCCCATCACGTTGTAGCCGGGCACGGCCTTCTCCGCGCCGTAGTACGAGAGAGCAATCATCGCCCCGCCGTTAGCCATGAGCGGCGCGGCCCGGTTGGCCATCGCGGCGTAGGTGTACGCGGAGATGTCCATGGCCTGCGTGAACACCTGCCGCGGCGTGGCGGTGAACATGCCCTCCTTCAACCAGTCCTGGTCGGCGAAGGCGATGGAGTGCACCACGAAGTCGATGGCCCCGAACTCAGACTGGATGCGGGCGAAGAGTGCATCGAGGTCGGCATCGCTCCCGGCATCCAGCGGCGCCAGCCACGGCTTCTCGATCCCCAACTGGCCAACCGTGCGCTCCACGCGGCGCTGCATCTTCTCGCCGGGCAGGTGCGTGAAGAGGCACTCCGCTCCCTCACGCAACAGACTCTGAGCGATGGCGTACGCCGCGCTGTGGTCATTGGCGACACCGACGATCAGACCTCGTTTTCCCGTCATCAATCCCATTGGGCCGCTCCTCATTCAGGGTGAAACAAGCAACGCACGCGGAGGGATTCGAACCCCCAACCACTGGTTCCGAAGACCAGTGCTCTATCCGTTGAGCTACGCGTGCCACGCACTAACTCCAACAACGCCGATCCTATACTCCGCCGAGCGTGCCGCGGACAACTCATCAGCCTGGCAACGCGACAGCCGCGCCGCCCCGTCTGCTGATCGCCTCAGAAGCGGACTCGCACCACGGGGAGTTGGCTCAGCAGCTCGGCAAGCTGGGATTCGTGGTGCGCCAGGCCTACAGCGCCGCAGAGACCCTGCGCGCCATCGATCTCGCTCCCCCCGATGTGGTGCTGTTGGACACAGCTCTGGCCGAAAGTGGCGCCATCGAGACCCTGAAGCAGATCCGCGAGCGCTTCGTTGCCACGCTCCTGCCGGTGATCGTTCTCGCGCCGCTCCACCAGTCGGAGCAGTTGATCGAGGCCATGACCCACGGGGCCAACGACTTCCTCGCCAAGCCTGTCGACTTGGGCGCTGCCGTGGCTCGGGTCCGCGCCCAGATCCGCCTGAAATTCATCGCCGAGGAGAACCACCGGCTCACCACTCGACTGGCCGAGGCGGCCCGCCATGCGGAGCAATGCAACCTCGACCTGATCCGTCTCAATATTGAACGAGCTGCAGAGGCCGAGGGGGAGCAGGCGGCCGGCCGACCATCGCGAGCGGCGCTGCG
>SYPI01000276.1 GCA_005804005.1 Planctomycetia bacterium | reverse complement strand
GACCTGCCCCCGGTGCCAGTGGCGGTGGTGGTGGGCATGCTGGCCATTGGATTCACCGGGCTGGCCGACGACATCTGGAAGTGGGACCCGCGCCTGAAGATTGCCGGGCAACTGGTGGCCGCGGCTGCACTGGCCTACGAGGAGATCGGCACCGGCGTCGCCTCGGGAGTGTTGCAGCCGATCTTCGGGCCGTCCGATGCGCCACTCTTCGGCCTGATGGATCTAGGGCTGACCAACGCCACGCTCTACTACTGGGCCGGGACGGCCGCCGTGGCGGCATTCGTACTCGGCGGCTGCAACGCGGCCAACCTCATTGATGGACTTGACGGCCTGCTCTCTGGCACCGGGGCAATCATGGCGGCGGGGCTGGTGGTGATCGCCCTGCTGATGGCCACCACGCTCGAGGTTCACAACATGGATCAGACACACGCCGCAGCGCGGGTCATCTTGCCGCTGATACTGCTGGGGGCGCTGCTGGGATTCCTGCCGTGGAACTTCAATCCGGCGGTCATATTTTTGGGCGACTGCGGCAGCCTGCTCATTGGCTACTGCCTAGTGACCACCATCATGATGTTCGCTGAGCCAGACTCGGTGAGTCTGGTGTTCGCCGGGCTGATCGTCTTCGCGCTGCCGATCATCGACACCCTGTTGGCCATCATTCGCCGCAAGGTGGCTGGGCTGCCATTGTCGGCCCCCGATGCCAATCACCTCCACCACCAGATGAAGCGCTCGCTGGGGTCGGTTCGCAAGGCAGTGCTGGCCCTCTACGCCGTGACCGCCGGATTCACTCTGCTCGGGTTGGCGCTGGCGGCGGTTGCTCTGCTCACCTCGGCGCGGGTGCTGGTCGTGTATTCGATCGTCGTGGTGGTGCTGCTCTTCTTCGTCGTCGCCGGGTACAAGCAGGCGTGGTTGAAACGGGAGTTGGCACGAGGCGCGGTGGATGGAGCCGACGCCGCCGACGGCAAGTGACCGAGTTGCCTGAAACTGATTCGGCCGGTGCTGTGCACGGCCACACCAGCGTGTTGATCGATGAACTGCTGCACCTCACCCAGCCGCGTCCGGGCGAGTGCCTGCTTGATTGCACTGCAGGCCGCGGTGGCCATGCGGCGGCTATCGCCGAGCGGCTGGGCACCACTGGTGGCGTGCTACTGCTGGATCGGGATCAGGTAAACCTCGAGTACGCCCGGGCGCGCGTGGCCTCCACCGGGGTCGGGGTAGTTCAGGCCCAGCAGCGCGACTTTCGCTGGGTGGAGGCCGCGGCGGCATCGTTCACCCGCCCCGCAAACCTGCTCATTGCTGATCTTGGTTTTTCGAGCAATCAGGTCGAGGATGGCCAGCGTGGCCTGAGTTTCCGGACCGAGGGCCCACTGGACATGCGCCTTGATCCGAGCGGCTCGACAACGGCCGAGGAACTGGTGAACGAACTCCCCGAAACCGAGTTGGCCCAGATCATCTGGGAACTGGGCGAGGAGCCCTTGGCGCGAAGGATCGCCCAGCGGATCATCCGGGAGCGTCAGGTGGGGCCAATCCGCACCACAACCCAGCTCGCCCTGATTGTGCTGAGGGCCTACGGGTCGCGAGCTGAATCGAGCCGGGTACATCCGGCCACGCGGACGTTTCAGGCAATCCGCATTGCGGTGAACGACGAACTTGGGGCGCTGGAGGGGCTGCTTCAGGTAGTTGAACGAGCCAGCGCGGTGGTGGGGCGGGGGGAGGCCAGCCAGTTGCTCACGCCGGGCGCCCGCATTGGAATCATTTCTTTTCACAGTCTGGAGGATCGGCTGGTGAAACGGGCCTTCGCCCGCATGATGCGGGCCGGGTTGGCCCGAGAACCAGAGCGGGGGCCGATCTGCGCCAGCGAAGGCGAGGTTGAGAAGAATCCACGATCGCGCTCAGCCAAGTTGCGGGTTGTAGCGCTCGTTGGCCGATGAATGATCGTGAGTCGCCAGGATGGCGACGCTGTCCGTCCGCACACTGAGCAGGGATGCCTTCATGACGCGCGAACACAAGCTCGCCCTCGTTCTGGGTTTCGGTCTACTTCTGTTCGTCGGCATCCTGGTCTCCGACCACTTGTCCGCCGCGCAACTGAACGACAACCGGACACTCGCCGCTAGAACTACCCATCGATCCGCGCCGCAGGCCCAGCCTGATCCGCGGCTGCAGCCGGTCGGGCCCAACACGCCAGAGCCCGGTGAGGCAGTGCGCCCAGTACCACCGCTCGACATCGCCCGTGCCACCAACCCGATCGTGCCCCAGCCCGCGCCGCAGGCCACCCCGGCGCCGACCCACGATGACCACGTGATTCGTGAGGGCGAAACCCTCTTCCAAATCTGCGCTGCACACTACGGCGATGGCAACTCTTGGCGCGAGGTCGCTCAGTTCAACGGCCTTTCGGAACGGGACGCCGGGCGACTGCGGCAAGGGACCCACATCCGCCTGCCACGGCCTGCCGCGGCGGTGCCAGAGCCGATGGCGCCAAATCAGGGGACACCGGTCGCACCAGTCGACCCGTTTGCTGCCAGTGCTCCGGCGGTGGCCACTGCGACCGGCCCGACCTACACAGTGCAGAAGGGTGACACGCTTGGTTCGATCGCCCAGCGCACCCTCGGCACCAGCAAACGATGGCCCGAAATCATGGCGCTCAATCCGCGCGCCAACCCGAACAATCTGAAGCTCGGGACCACCCTTCAACTGCCCACTCCCTGACGCGACGAACTCGCGGTGTACGCCAAGATCTTCCTGATCCTGATCAGCTTCGGGGTGACGGCTTCCGGTGTGCTCATGTTGCGTCAACAGCGCTTCGAACTCTGCCGGGAAATCTCGCGGGTGCATTGGCGGACCGTCGAGCAGCGTCAGGCACTGTGGCTGGTCCGCGCCGAGATCGCCCGTCTGGCTGGGCCGGTGCAGGTGCGCATGGCATTGGAACGCTCGCGTTCGCAATGGGAATCGATTCCCCATCGCCTCAATGAACCAGCACCGACTGCCTCCTCGCGAGTCGCCTTTCAGGAACAGTCGCGCCCCGGCCCCCGGCAGGGATTCGGCGGGTGATGGACGGCGATCGGCTGCAGCGCTGGACGCGGGGAATGGGGCTGGGAATCTGCGTGGCCTTGTCGATCACAGTCGGCCGCGTGGTGCAATTGAAGCTGGCCCCGAGTGACTCACTGCGCCCGGCCATGGGCGGGCGCCACACCAGCCAGACCGAGTTGGCTACCCGCGGGCAGATTCTTGATCGCCGCGGCCGGGTACTGGCCACCAACATCGTCGGCT
>SYPI01000053.1 GCA_005804005.1 Planctomycetia bacterium | reverse complement strand
CCTGCGCTGGCTGTCGGGCGCCAAGTCAATGGAGGCGACCAGCGTGGCGCGGCATCTGGCATCGATGCGCGTGTTCTTCCGCTGGCTGCAGGCGCGCACCCACATTGCCCGAGACCCGGCCCGCCTGCTTGATCGGCCGACCCGCTGGCGGCGGCTTCCTGGCGCCGTCAGTCCCAGCCAGATGCGTTCGCTGGTGGAATCAGCCGTGCCCGAATCCGGCAAGCTCTGGCTGCGCGATCGGGCCATGCTGGAACTCATGTACGCCGCTGGCCTGCGCGCCACCGAAGTGGGCGTGCTAAAACTGACCGACTTCCGCCCAGAGTTGGCTTCGGTGGTGGTCTGGGGCAAGGGAAGCAAGCAGCGCGTTGTGCCGCTGGGCAAGCCAGCAGTGCAGTGGACCAAGCGTTGGCTCACCGAGGGGCGCCCGCGGCTGACCCGTTCAACCGGTCACGACAAGGGTCGCCTGCTGCTCAGCGCCACCGGTCGCCCGATCGAGCGCGTGGCGGTCTGGCAGATTGTCACTCGCGCGGCGGCGCGCGCTGGCATGAAGACCGTCCACCCGCACACGCTGCGCCATTCGTTTGCCACTCATCTGGTCATCGGCGGCGCTGATCTGCGCGTGGTTCAGGAACTGCTCGGCCACGCCGACATCGGCACCACGCAGATCTACACCCATGTGGATCGCACTCACCTGCGCGAAGTATTGCGCACTTGCCATCCGCGGGAACGCCTCGCCGCGCGGACGGCGCGCCACGACACCCCGCCGGGCCGGGCTTCGAAGCACTAGCGAGGCAGGTGGCCGCGGCGCACCGGACTCTGGGCCAGCAACATGGCCAGGTCGATCGCGGCGCGCATTGAGCCAGCATCGGCCCGCGACTTGCCGGAGATGCCGAATGCCGTGCCGTGGTCCGGGCTGGTGCGCACGATCGGCAATCCCAGCGTCACATTTACGGCGCGATCGAAGGCCAGCAGTTTCACCGGAATCAGTCCCTGATCGTGGTACATGGCCACCACCAGATCGAACTCGCCAGCCAGCGCCTGCCGGAAGATGGTGTCGCCCGGGAACGGACCCTGAGCCTCGATGCCACTGCTGCGGGCCATCTCGATGGCCGGGCGAATGACCCGGTCCTCCTCGTCGCCAAAGATGCCGCGCTCGCCAGCGTGCGGGTTCAGGCCGCACACGGCGATTCGCGGCCGTTCAATTCCCAGTCGCTGGCAGTGCTCATTCCCCAGATCGATCGGATCGAACACCCGGCCAATGGTCAGTACATCTCGAACCGCCATCAGTGGCAGGTGGGCGGTTGCCAGAGCCACCCGCAGTCGTGGACTCTCGAAAGCCATGGCATGGCGCCGGGCGTGCGTGCGCGAGGCCAGCAACTCAGTGTGCCCCGGCCACCGGTAGCCCGCCATCGACCAAGATTCCTTGCTGATCGGGGCGGTGATCAGGGCATCGATGTGCCGCGCCTCACCGGTCGGCCGCATGGCATCGGTGATGCCTTCTTCAACCAGCGCCTTGCTCACCAGACCGCCAGCCTTGGTCGGTTGCGGGGTGGTTTCGCGCGTGGCATCTGGCAGGTCGAAGTCGATGACGGTCACGCCGTCAGGCAGCGGCTCGGTGGAACGCGCCGCCGATTGCGCCACGCGCATCCAGAACGGTTCGATGCCAGCCTGCTCGGCAGCCAACTGCAGCACCGGATTCTGCCCATAGATCAGGATGCGCAGGCCGGCGCGAATTCGCACCTGCGCCAACGCCCGAACCACTACCTCCGGACCGATCCCCAGCGGATCGCCCATCGAAATGCCCAGCGTGATGCCGGCGGGAATCATCCCCGGATGGTAGGTGGCGGAGCCTCAGTCGTGAATGACGATGGTGCTGCCCGGTTCAGTCAGAGCCTCAAAAACCAGCTCCAAATCAGCCCCGCGCATGCGCACGCAGCCCAGCGACTTCTGCTTGCCGATCGAATCGAGATCGGTGGTGCCGTGGATTCCGTAACCAGTCATCTTGGTGTTGTGCGGCTGAGTTCCCAGCAGTCCGATCCATCGTTCGCCGATCGGATTGTCGGGATCGTTGGCGGCGTAGTACTCGCCGGTGCGCGGGTGCTTCCACTCCGGATCAATCAACTTGCTGCCGGGGCGAACGATGAACGCGCCCACCGGCGTGGAGTCGAGTTCGCCAACGCCTACCGGGAATGTCGCCACCAGTTCCCGGCTTTCTCCATCACCGACGAACAGGAACATGGTGTAGCTGCTCTTGTCGATCTCGGCGTGGAAGCAGCCGATGGGCAATTTCAGGCGCTGGCCAACGCTGATGGCGCGCTCGCTCTTCAGCCCGTTGAGGCGCTGGACCAGCCGCCAGTCGGCCGACATGCCGTTGGACTTGGCGATCTTGGCCAGCGAGTCGCCAGACTTGACGATGTAGGTGCGGGCGAATTGGTCGCCCGGGAATGCCGTGGTTGAAAAGAAGAGCACCGCATTGACATCGCGGATTGCGGCTAGCACGCGCTCGACATCTTGAGCGACCAGCGGCTTGGACAACAGCGCGGTGAGTTGGGCGCGGCCCAGCACCGGCGACTTGCGCGAGTTGTCGATCACGGCGGTTACATCTTCCGACGGAGTGTCCACCGTCTGGCGAGCGCGTGACGGGGCAGCTGGGGCCGCAATCGGCTCGCGAACCACACTTGTTCCCAGCGCCGCGGGGGGAGCGGCTCCCGGCCCCGGCGGCGCCCACCAGCGCACCAACAGCACGCCACCAACCACGGCAACCATTACGCTGGTGATTGCCACCCAGCGGAATGTCCGATCACCCAATGCAAATGAAGAAGACGAGTTCGCCCCGCTGCGACTGGCTCGACTGAACTGACTCGGCAATGCCACGACGACTCCTTGTCGTGAGAGAAATGGAAGGCCTCGCGGACT
>SYPI01000275.1 GCA_005804005.1 Planctomycetia bacterium | reverse complement strand
TGCCGACGCAGATGTGTTCTGCCTGCCGAGCTCGGGTGAAGCAGCCAGCGTCGCCATCCTTGAGGCCATGGCGGCCGGCTTGCCGGTGATAGTGAGCCCGCAGTGTGGCGCGGGAGAGGTGGCCACTCTCGGGGCGGGATTGGTGGTTGAACCCGATGCCGAATCACTGGCCACCGCGCTCACCAGTCTGCTCCGCGACGCCGCGCTGCGCCAGCGAATGGGGGCTGCCGGACGCGAATGGGTGCTGCGTGAACGAACTTGGCCAAGCATCGCCGCGCAACTCGAATCGAAGTGGACCGCACCATGAGCGCCGCGCCCGAACCAACTGCCGCCGACCTGAGCCTGCTGCGCGGCAAGCGGGTCTGCATCATGCAGCCAGCCCTGCCCCGCTACCGCCTCAGTGTGTTCTCAATGCTGGCCAGACGCTTCGAGATTGACCTGACCATTGCGGCGGAGTTCCGCCCGATATGGGGATCACTCAAGAGCGAACGGGGCGACGGATCGTTTCGCACCATAGATGCCCCGATCCGGATCATCGGTCCGGCTTTCCTTCAGCCATCGCAGGTGAGGCTGGCCAGCAGCGGGCAGTTCGACGCCATCATCTACAACTGGAATCGTCGTTTCGTCCATCTCGGCCGGGCGTTGGCCACCGCCCGTCGGCGCGGCGTGGCCACCGTCTTGTGGGGCCACGGATTCAGCAAGCGCGAGTCGGCGCTGCGGCGCTGGCTGCGAAACCAGTTGATTGGCAAGGCCGACGCTTTGCTCCTCTACGGGCATCCCGCCGCAGCGACGCTGGCGCAGGAGGGCTTCGACCCATCTCGCATTTTCGTCGCGCAGAATGCCATTGATCATCGACCGGTCGATGACGCCACCGCGCTGTGGCGATCCGCCGCCGGGAAGTTGGCCGAGTTCCAGCGCGCGAAGGGCCTGACCGACCAGCAGTCGGTGATCTTCATTTCGCGCATGGAGCCGGACAAACGGGTCAGCGTGCTGCTGGACGCCTTCGCCATCCTGCACCGCGCCGCCCCCGCTTGCCGATTGATTTTGGTCGGCGATGGATCGGATGTGCCCAACCTGAAGGCCCGGGCGCGTGAATTGGGCATCGATGCCGCGACAATCTTCACCGGTCCCATCTACGAAGAGTCGCAGTTGGCGCCGTGGTGCCTGAGCGCCGGTGTCTTCGCCTACCCGGCGGCCATCGGCCTGTCGATTCTGCACGCCTTTGCATACGGACTGCCGGTGGTGACTTCCGACAACATCGCCGCGCACAATCCGGAAATCGAATCGCTGGCCGCGGGGCAGAACGGCCTGCTGGCCGCCGACGGCGACCCGGCCTCGTTCGCTGCTCAGATCAACCGAATACTCGGTGGTGAAGCGGACGGCTTTCGCACTCGCGCCCGCCAGACCATCGACCGCCCTGGGGGGTTCACGATTGAAACCATGACCAATGGCTTCGCTGCGGCGCTGTGCTGCGCCCTGCGGCGGCACCCGCCAGCGCGCTAGGAGTGCGTTGGAGGCACGCCAGTCTCCGGCGGCAGTTCCTCCGGAATGTCGATCTTCGACAGGCGCACGGCGATGATGCCATACATGAAGAACTTGTAACTACCCCACAGTTGCCCCTGCTTCAGCGACAGCACGAACATGTCGAAGAGCATGGCGGCGATGAGCGCCGCCACCCAGCGCATGGAGGGATCATGCCGCCACGCCCGCCACAAGTTGCGGCAGGCGATGATCATTCCGCCAAAGGCGATTGAGTAGAGCGCCCCGCCAGCCAGTCCCAATTCGCCTAGGCACTCCACCGGAGTGTTGTGCACATATGGCAGGGTCGGATCGATTGTTTCGTAGGCGCCATTGCCCAGCCCGAAGAACCATGACATCGGAGTTCTCAGCCAAGTACTCAACAGGGTGGCCACGGCATCGAACCGCCCCAAAATGTCGGTGAGGATGCGGGCCGGATCCCAGCGCCGCTCGCTGCCGCTGACGAAGAAGAGCTGCAGCCCGAGCATGCCCAGCCCGCCGAGCAGACCGGCCAGCAGACCGATGCCGAGGAACTGCCCGACGCTGCGGATCTTGCGGGCCATCGGCCAGAAAATGAAGATGGCGCCCAGCGCCGAGAAAACCTGACCGCGGGCGCTGGCGGCAAAGAGCAGCGCCGTCCCCAGCAGCGCCGCCGCCGCTCGGACGACTGTCCAGAAGGTGCGCCCCACCAATCCGGTCGGCATCAGGAAAGCGCCGATGATCAGCAGTGAGCCGCCCAGTTCGCTCAGGGCCAGCGGATTGGAAGTGCCACCGGCGATCTCCAGCATCAACCGCCCCCACACATTCTTCTGCGTGGGATTCACCAGCACCAGCAGGCAGATGATCGTGCCAAACACCAGCATGACCTTGGCAAACTCCCGGTAGTCATCCAGGTTTCGCGGCAGCAGCGGAGCAACCACCAGACCCAGAATCACCGGCGGCACATAGATCCCCAGCATCTCGGCTACTGGATGGGGCTGCGGGCTCCAGAGCAGCGAAACGGTAGCCAACATGTAGAGCGCCAGACTGGCGACCGCGGTGACCGAGAAGTACCCCCGCAACGGTGCCTCTCCGCGGGCGAATGATGTGCACACTGAAATCAACGCGGTGATTCCCACCGCGAAATTGAAAACCTTTGAGTAGGCGGCGAAGAATGGCAGCAGGGAAGAGATGACCTGCTCCAGCGGAAACAGCAGCGCCACGGCCGCCAGCGCCCAGGCTGGCCGTACCAGACCGCCCAGCAGGAGCACCGCTCCCAGCGTGAGTCCCAGCAGCCCTAGTGCACTAGACATGCGCCGCCTTCGCCTTCCCACACTCCCCGCTGCGGTGACGACGCAGCAAACGGGACCGATGGAAGCCACCCATGGGATTCGAACCCACGACCTGTGCTTTACGAAAGCACCGCTCTACCGCTGAGCTAGGGTGGCGTGGCTCGAAGTCTAGCAAGGGCGTTCGGCGAACCGCCGGCGCGCTCACTCGCGGCCGAGGATGAGTTGAACCGTCTCGTCGGCCGGGAGATTCAGAGCGCCGTAGAGTTCGCCCGCCGCGACCGTCTCCGCTGCGGCCTGACCGCCCTGATGGATCGATACGCGCAGCGCGGTGATCTGTCCCGGGTCAAGCAGGTTTCCGAAGCGACGGGCACTGGCGGCAGCGGCGTTCAGCAGACCAACTCGCTCGTCGTCGGTGGCCGCCAGGGCCAGCGCCATCAAGGCCCGCTGGGCCTGGGCCGAGTCAATGCGGGCCACGACCTGGGCGATCTCCAATCGCAACGCACCGCTGGCCTGGTTGATGGCACCCAAGAGCGGTGACTCGGCGGTGCGCAGGCTGAAGACATCAGAACGCCCGGCGTCACCGATGCGAGCCAGCGCAGTCAGCGCATCGGCCGTCTGGGCCACCGCATCGGGCTGGCTGATCTGGCCGCCAAATGCCGCCGCCTCAATCCGCGCCACATCCTCGGCGAATTCCGCCGATCCGACTTCGTGGCTCGATACTAGAGCCCGGCAGTCGCCGGCCAGTGCCTTCGAGATCGCCTCGCGATCGGTCTGGGTGCAGACCACAACCACCGGGGCGTTCTGTGTCAGGCGATTGGCGCGTAAGAGGCGCATGGCGCTCAGAGTCGACGACGGCGCACCGGAGAGCAGAATCACCTCGACCCCGCGCGCGGCGCCAAGTTGGGCAGTCAG
>SYPI01000274.1 GCA_005804005.1 Planctomycetia bacterium | reverse complement strand
GTGGTCGGTGCCGGAGATGATCTCGCGGGCCAGGGTGTAGGCCTCGCTGGGCATGGCGGCCGGGCCAGCAAGTGTCTGGAACTTCGCCATCTGGATCGAGGTGCGCATCGCCGTGTTGTTGGCGGCGATCGCCTCGTCATAGATGGCAATCGCCGCGGGCCAGTCCTTCGCCTTCAGGGCCGTGCGCAGCTTGGACCGCACGGCGGCCTGCGCCAATTCTGCGGCCATCTCGGTGTCGCGGGTCTTCTTAGCAGCGGCGATGTCCCATGTGCCACCGACGATCTGCGCCAGCGGTTCGTCCATAGTCATGGGGTGACCGATCCACTGCACGGTGTTGTCTTTGACGATGAACGCGCAGGGGATGCCGTTCTCGCCAGCGGCCTCCATGTACTGCTTGTTGGTGCTGCCGTCCGGATCGGTGGCCACGATGTAACGCACCTTCTCCTGCCACTCGGGCTTGGCGAGGAAGGCCGTGACCACATCGAGTTCCTCGTCGGAGATGCCTACTACCGCGACACCCTGTTCGGCGTACTTCTCGGCCGTCTCCGACAGGTGCGGCATCCCCGCGCGGCATGGGCCGCACCAAGTGGCCCAGAACTCAACGACATAGGTCTTGCCGGGAGTGAAGAACTCGGGAGCTTCACCCTTCACGAAGTTGGAGATGTCGGGCTTCGGTGCTGGGCTGCCGATGGACAGGGTCGGGCCGACCGGGGCAGACTGCGCTGCCGGAGCAACGATGGTTGCGGGGGCTTGAGCGAGAACGGCAGCGAGAAGGATCAGCATGGAATTGCTCCGGGTTTGGTGGTTTGGTCCGAACGCTCAGGCTACCGCACACGGGCCGATTCAATCTCTCGAATCCTCCCCTCGGTGGTGGAGCGCAGGTCGGCCCGGATCGGGGCCGACCCCGCCAGCGCTGCCAGCGCCACTACCAAGCCGCGCCGCTGAACTACATCGGTGCCAGCGCCCGCATCCGGGGCATCCGCGGCCTTCTGGCCCAGCTCATGAAGCCGATCAACCTCGTCAAGTGTTGCGGCTATCGCCTGCCAAGCGGCCAACGCTTCATCCCAGGCCTTGGCCCGCTCGGCCACGCTTTCGGGGATAAGGATCCACTTGCCGGACTTGAACGCACACCGCGGCGGAGGCTGATCGAAGGCGGTCACTGTGCAGTCTTCCGCGAAGGCGACCATTGCTCCCAGACGAGCCACCGAGCGCGCCGCTCGTTCCAGTTCGAGGAGTGCGTCCGAGGGTCGGCTGGTGGCTGCTGGCGCATCTGATTGAGTGGGGGCTGGATCAAGGCGAGTGACCGGCCACCAGTCCGGCTCGGCCAGCACGCTGCCCAGCACGGCGATTCCTTCTGCCGGGCGAACCAGACCCGTGGCCATCGCCTGACCTGTGGTCAAGGACACTCCTCCGCCGACGCCCAGGTCGATCATGCCCGGGTAGTGTCGCGCTGGAGGAACGACCGACGCGCGGTACTCGCCCAATGCGTCGCGCCAGGCATATAGGCGCGATTGCGGATCGATGAAGCAAGCGGCGTGGGCGCGCCGAAGCGGATCAGTTCCGGCGGCGGCGGCCAGCGCTGCCCTCATCCGCTCCCGCGCTGCGGCCGCCGAGGCATCGGCCTCAATCGTGCAACTGATCAGAGCTCGGGACGGATCGGCGGCGCTGCTATAGGCCGCCGGGCACGCCAGCAGCACCGGCAGCGCCGGGCCGGCGCAGTTCTCCACCCAGGCGACGATTCGCCGCCGTGAACTTGCCTCAGTAACCGCGCGGGCCACATCGATGCCGGCTTGGTCGGACCCGTCTGTGGCATCCAGTTCGATGACGATGGTGCCGACAGCCTCGTCGGCCAAGGCCCGGTCAAGAATCCGCCGGATCTCCGCCGCGCTGCAGTCCTGCCCGAGAACCCCGCGGATGGGGACAACCAAGTATCCCGGAGTAGACGGCGGGCCGGCGTGGGCTGACGCGGTGAACGCCACGGCGGCGGCAAGGGCCAGAATCTTGCGCCTCATTGGTAGTCCGGGCGCGTGGTAAGGGAGATCCACCGCATTGGTGGGAGATTATCCCGTGGTCGGCACTTGCGCCGCACCGCCGCTCGGCGGAGACTGCCGCACATGACCATGCGGCTTTACAACGATGACGGCGATCGGCTCATGGAAGTCCCTGAGGATGCGCTGCGAGTCACGATCCTGCCTTCGGGCGATCCTCGGCATCTGCGGGCCCATCGCAAGATCCGCATCCAGTGGGGGCAGCATCTTCTTGATGATGTGGTCGATGGCCGCTATCGAACCCTGATCTGCGGAATCAATGACTCCGACAACAGCCACGGGGTGATTGGCGAAGTGCTGAAACTGGTACCGACCAGCCAATGGACGCTCTCGTCGGCCACCAGTTACGCCAAGGTGTTCCGATCGGCGGTTCAACTGCACTCCAAGGAAGACCGCGAACCGTATGTGCTGAAGTTCGATCTGGATCGGCTGCTGGTACTGGCTCTGCTGCGGCCCTCCGGCCGTGATCACTTCAATCTGGAGGACATTTATCGCGGCTTCCGGACCTGTGCCAAAATGCTCGAGGGGCGGCAGGATCGGCGCCCGGTCGCCAGCGTTTCGTTCCTGGGCGCAAAGAGCAACCGCCTGATGGGCCACGACAGCGCTGAGCCGTCTCTGGAGGCGGCACTGGAGGCAATGCTCAAGGCGGGATTCGACGGCGATGTCTATCCACCGCCGGGAACTTGGGAACTTCCACCGATTGGCGTCTACTCGACCTATCCTTTCCCAGAGAGCCTTGATCGGATGCGACAGGGCAGCTCATGACCCTCCAGCAGCACTGGCCAGCCCCCACGCGAGCCCGACCGATCATGTTGATTGGTGCCGGAGGAGTCGTGCGCG
>SYPI01000052.1 GCA_005804005.1 Planctomycetia bacterium | reverse complement strand
TGGCACCACTCCCGCCCAGCACCGTCCGCGTCAGCTCCTCCTCACTATCCGCGTACGCGAAGCGCGCCGTGGGCAGACCCAGTTCGTTGGCCGCCACCGCGCGGATGGCGTCGCGGTTCATGGTCAGGTGGGTCGCGGTGGCCGAGGGAATCACCGTGAAGCCTTCGCGCTCAAGTTCCAGCAGCGCCTCGGTGCGGATCGCCTCGATCTCGGGCACTACGAAGTCGGGCTTGTGCTTCCGCGCTAGACGCAGGATCGCCCGGCCATCGAGCATGTCGATCACTTCGCGCTCGTCGGCCACCTGCATCGCTGGCGCGTCGTCGTATCTGTCCACAGCGATCACCCGGCAGCCCAGCCGCTTCGCGCAGATGACAAGTTCCTTTCCCAGTTCCCCCGAACCCAGCAGCATGATGATCGGCATCCCGGCAGGCTACTGCCCCGCTTCTTGGGAAAGAACTGCTAGTGGGACTCGCTCTTTCTTCCCGAGTAGTGAGCGAGGGTGGCTCGCAGGGTGGCGATGAGCGGCTGCGGATGGCGGGTGATCTGGTCCCAAGTGGCACGCATCACCGTCCAGCGGTTGGCGTGCAGAAGGTTTTGGCGGGCATGATCATTCTCGAACGCCTGCCGACCGGAGTGGTACTGCCAGCCATCGACCTCTAGGCAGACGCGCTCCTTCGGCCACGCAAAGTCGAGTTCGGCAATGATGCGACCATCGGGTGCGCGGTGCTGGTGGTTGGCGATCCAGCCGCGAATGCCGGCGAGCGTCAGGAGTGTCGCCATGCGCCGTTCGGCCGCCGAGTGACTTCCTCCGGCCAGTTGCTTCATCAGGCGGCGGATCTTGGCCGCGGCGTGCCGGCCTTTCCCCAATCGCGGCCCGGCCAAAGCGGTCAGTTCGGGCAGGTCGACCCAACGGAGTTGGAGGGAGTGATCCAGCAGCGCTAGCCCAGCATCTGGTGACAGCACCGTGATCAGGTCCAGCAGGGCCTCGCCAAGGGTGCGAACTGGCACGCCTCGGCGCCACACGATTGACTCCGGTCCAACCCTGCTCAGCCGCAATACCTGCGCGTCACCGATGTGGGGCCGCAGGGGGTGCTGGACTACCGCAATGTGGGGCAACCGCCTCAGATTGACTGGGACGCGAGCGCCGTCACAGGGGTGACCCCAAATCCCAAGGGCCGTGGCGCCCGACACGGCCCCACCGGGTGGGAGCTGCAGGGCGATGGCTTGAGCGTCCTGAAGTGCCGTGCCGTCTGGGGCCGGGCGAACCACCACGGCCCCGAGGTGTTTGACCCACAGTCCGCGCGCTAGGCGGCTCCGGCAGGTGAACGGCGAAACCCTGAGCTCTCGCAGTTGGGGGCGCGAGATCACCCAGTGTTGCCTTCGGGCTAGTTCTAAAAGCGCGGGCGGATCGCGCACCGGGCCACCCTAGCGACCCTGGCGGGTCCACCCGAGAACTGCGCCCCTCTTTCCCCAGATTCTGGAGAAGGAACTGCGCGTTGCGCTGGCACTTCTCTTCCCCGCGGGGAGCGCCCGTGTCAAACGGGCCATATCAATCGGCTCAACATCGGCCCGATGGCTTCAATAATGAACCCACTCTGGCTAGTGCTGGGTGGCGCGGGGGGTTGATGTACCGGTGCTGCAATCGGGCTGAAATCGCCAGGGCCGCGCACCGCACTACTTCGCTGCCAGCGCTGCTTCTATAGCAACCCCCAACCACTCAAGCTCAGCAAGGCGGCAATGGCGAACTACTTCGCTGCCAGCGCCGCTTCTATTGCCGCAACGAGTGCAGCATCGTCGGGCTTCGTTTTGTAGGGGAAGAAGCCGAGCGGCCGACCGTCGCGCGCCACCAGATACTTGGCAAAATTCCACGCCGGAGTCTCGCCAGTGGCGGCGATGAGCTGCCGATAGATCGGGCTGCGGTTGGATTCATCGAGAATCGCCACCTTCTCCATCAGCGGGAATGTCGCGCCGAACTTCTCGCGGGCACAGGCTTCGATTTCAGTCTGGCCACCGGGCTCCTGCGCGCCGAAATCGTTGCAGGGGAAGCCGATCACGGTGAATCCGCGCGGGCCGTACTTGGCCTGCAACGCTTCGAGCCCGGCGTATTGCGGGGTGTAGCCACAGTGGCTGGCGACGTTGACAACCAGCGCCACCTTGCCGCTGAACTTCGCCATGTCGAAGGGCGTGCCGTCGAGCGCGCGGATGTTGTTTGAGTAGATGTTGGGCGTGGCGGGCGCCGCGCTCGATGTTTGGGATGCGTTCAAGGGGACAGTTACCTCCGCGCAGAACATACCCGTTGGGTCGCCCCGTTCATCAAGGGTCGTCTGCAATACATCGCGACGGCGCGAAACTGTGCCCTCCCAAAGCGTCGCCTCGCCGCGCTTCACCACGACCGGATTGTCGAGATCGAACATCTGGTCATCGAGTCGGATGATGAGCGTCTCAACATCCCGCGCGTCCTCGACCGTGATGGTGTTGCCGCTGCGCGAGACCGCCACGCGGCTCCCGGCCTTGGCCTTGCCCGGCGGCACCGCCAGCCAATAGAAGCGCTCGTGAGTCACATCATCCTGCAGCCAGACGACGCGCTCGGGGCGCAGGTTGCGCCTGAACTGCTTCAGCCATTTGAGGCCGGCAGCGTCCTCGCCATCCATCCAATGGCCCTTGCCTTCGTGGATCGCGGTCTGATGCACATAGCCGCCCTTGTCCGCCGCGGCCAGTGCGTCGAGTTCGTCGCCAAACTTGCGCGCTACGACATTGCGGTCGAACCCGGCGTCGTTGGCGCCGACATGCAGCGCGAACGGCACGTTGCGCAGCCCGTCAGGTTTCGTCTCGTTGGGGTGGCCAGCCATCATCGCCGCGCCCGCGAGCAGGTCGGCGATGCGCGGGGCCAGTTGGTATGTGCCGTCGCCGCCCGCGCTGTAACCGGTGATGTAGACGCGGTCGGGGTCAACCGACTCGGTTACCACCAGATCGCGAATCAGCCGGGCAAACAGCGCGTCGATGTGGGCCTGATGCCACAGGTTCCAAGTG
>SYPI01000051.1 GCA_005804005.1 Planctomycetia bacterium | reverse complement strand
GAACATGTTGGCGGTGTCGATGCCGAATGCACTGACCGCCTTGGCATTGGTGCTGACCGCGACGAAGTGCCGGGCCACCGCCGCCTTGTCGCCGCCGAGGCCGCGCAGCGACCACTCCCGCGCCGTGTTGGCGTTGCGCATGGTTTCCAGCGTGGTGAAGGTCTTGCTGCTGACGATGAACAGAGTGCTGGCCGGATCGAGCCCGGCGGTTTTCAGGGCGAAGTCGTTGGGATCGACATTGGAGACGAAGCGGCATTCGATGCCGGGTTGGGCAAAGTCGCGCAACGCGTTCCAAGCCATGGCTGGGCCGAGGTCGCTGCCGCCGATGCCGATATTCACTACCGCGCGGATCCGTTGGCCGGTGTGCCCAAGCCACGCTCCGCTGCGGACACCTTCGGCGAATGTGGCCATGCGCGCCAGGACTGCGCGCACCTCTGGCATCACATCGGTGCCACGATCTTCCATGCGCGCCGAAGGCCCAGCCCGCAGGGCGGTATGCAGTACCGCGCGGTCTTCGCAGTTGTTGATGTGCTCGCCCGCGAACATGGCAGTACGCCGCGCTTCCAGACCGCGTTGGCGTGCCAGCGCCAGCAGCAACGTCATAGTCGGTTCATCAACGCGCTGCTTAGAGAAGTCCACCGCCATGCCCGGTCCTTCCACCGTGAAGCGCGCGGCGCGACCAGCATCAGCGGCGAAGAATTCGCGCAGGTGGGTCTGGCCGATGGCCGCAAAGTGGGCCTCAAGGGCCCGCCACTCCGGCAGGGCAGTGAGACCGCCAGTTCCATTGGCGATGGGGCTGCTGGCTGGGGAAGGGGCGGAGGTTGAGGCGTTGGTCATGCGATGCTCCGGGGACGGGAAAGGTATTCGGTTGCCGGTCAGTCAGGAATCGGCGTGCCGCTGCTGGCGAGTAGCGCACCATAGAGAGCTTGCAGTTGCGCCGTGATCGGCCCGCGCTGGCCAGTACTGATTGGCCTTCCATCAAGATTGCCCACTGGGGTGACGCCGCCCAGTGTGCCGGTGACAAACATCTCAGTTGCCGCGCGGGCTTCCTCGGGGCGCACGCGCCGCTCATGGCACGGGATGGCCGCCGCCGCGCACAATTCCATCACATGGCCGCGGGTGATCCCAGCCAGACATTGGTCGGCGATCGGCGTTGATACCGCGCTACCCTCAACGATGAACACATTAGTGGCGTTGGTTTCGGCCACCCAGCCGTTCACATCCAGCATCAGGGCATCGTCGGCGCCCGCGGCGTTGGCCTCCAGCTTGGCCAGAATGTTGTTGAGCAAATTGGCGTGGTGGATGCGTGAGTCGAGGCACTGTGCTGAATTGCGCCGGGTGCGGGCGGTGACCAGCGAGATCGGCTGCGCCGGATCCAGCGGCCGACCACGGGTATCGGCGTTGGCCTTCCACTCCGGCAGCACGATCAGGCAGCATCCGAACTGGTTGTTGCGCGGGTCCATCCCCGAAGTCACCTTGCGGCCGCGAGTGAGAGTGAGGCGAACATGCGCGCCGTCACGCATGCCGTTGCGCGCTAGGCAGGCCATGAGCGCGGCGGTGACCTCGTCTGGCGAGGGAGTGCCGCTGAATCCCAGCGACTTGGCCGAGGCGAACAGCCGATCGAGATGGCGATCGAGGCTGAACACCCGGCCGTGTGAAACGCGCAAGCCTTCCCAGACCGCGTCGCCACCCTGCACTGAACTGTCGAACACCGACACCTTGGCCTGAGCCCGTGGCAGCAGTTCCCCGCCGACATGCGCCCAGATTGACTCGTTGCGTGGATCGCTCATCGATTTACCTGGCTGCCGAGCCAGATCGACTCGTTGCGTGGATCGCTCATCGCATCACCCCCGAACGCGCTGGGATCGCCATAGCGCGCAACTGTTCGTAGTGTGGGCGGCACTCGTCGATCAGCCGCGCCAGTTGCGGCGCCACCGTCGCATCGCGCGGCCGCCACGGTTCAAAGCCCCTGGAGCGATGCACATTCTCGTACCAATGCGGCGCCCACATGCCGTCGCAGGGCTTTGGCCCCGCAGGCCAAGAGAGCATTGCGCTGTCCCACGGGATGCCAGTCCGCTGGCAGAGTTGCTTTAGCACTCCCTCGGGGTCTAGCAACAGCTCCTTGGCATCCAGCACCGGCGGGTCTTGCCCCATCGCGCTAAGTTGCCCGAGCAGATCACACTGCATGGCGATTCCGACATCGCGGATGCTTGGCTCGCTGATCTGCTTGGCCAGAGTCACCACCACCTCAGCCGGATCGCGAATGAGCAGCACATTGGTGGTCTGGCGCAGGAACCCGCGGTCGAGATCGACTAGGTGATGGGCCATGTGCTTCTGAAATGAGACTGCCCGGTCGCCCGGGCCTAGGACTACATCGCGCACAACCCGAGTGCCGTCGCATTCCATGGCCGCCATCACCTCGGCGGCCGCCGGGTGGCTGGCGCCCGAGACCCGCAGGTAGTGGCCGTACAGCGGTTCATCCAGGGCCAGTGTGTCGGTGCGCTGGTTGAACGCGTACAGCAGTGCCGTCGAGACATTGCGCGGGCCAGACCACAGGCACAGGCGAACCATGACGAGGTTGTAGTCGAGATTGCCGCCCATCCGGCGCGCCGACGCGGTACAAATGCCCTCCGGAGGACTCCATGCGTTCCACTGCGGCACTCTCAATGGCGGGGCAGTCAATCTGGGTCGACAACATCACCCGGCGCATGCTCGATTCGGGCACG
>SYPI01000050.1 GCA_005804005.1 Planctomycetia bacterium | reverse complement strand
GGCACCCTGCCGCGCCTGCCCTACGGCGTGCGCGAGATTCCGCGCTTCATGGCGGCGTCGCAGACCACCGCCTACTACCAGTCCGGCAGCATGAAGTCGGGACTGGCCGGGTGGTTCTGCGCCAACACCTATGCCCTCGACCAGCGCCCGCGCTACGAGTTTGTGCCGCTGGCGCTGCATGAGGCGGTCCCCGGGCACCACCTGCAGATTTCGCTGGCGCAGGAGATGCCACAGGCCCGAGTGTTCCGCCGCGACCTGTCGGCCACGGGGTTTGTCGAGGGTTGGGCGCTGTACGCCGAGCGACTGGGCATCGACATGGGCCTGTACGAGAACCCATACGACGACTTCGGGCGATTGCTCTATGAGATGTGGCGCTCGTGTCGGCTGGTGGTCGACACCGGCCTGCACCGCTTCGACTGGAGTCGGCAGCGGGCCATCGATTACATGGTGACCAACACCGCCCTCAGCCGGTTGAACATCGAACGAGAGATCGATCGCTACATCTCCTGGCCGGGGCAGGCCTGCGCCTACAAGATCGGCGAACTGCGCATCCGCACCCTGCGCGCCGAAGCCGAGGCCGCGCTGGGGGCGCGCTTCGACATCCGCGCTTTCCACGACGCGGTACTCGGGGCCGGAGCAATTCCGCTGGAGGTTCTTGAGCGCCGGGTACGCACCTGGATCGCCGCGCAGCCGCGGGCTTGAGTCCGCGCCGAGTCAGAGCATCTCGCCCCAGTCATCGCCACCGTGCCTTAAGAACGGATTGCTGCGGCGCTCGCGGCCAATCGTGGTCTGGGGTCCGTGCCCGTTCAGCACTCGGTAGTCGTCGGGGAGTTTCAGGAGGGTCTCAAAGAGGCTGTGGCGCATCACCTCTGGATCAGCGCCGGGCAAGTCGATACGGCCCATGCTGCCAGCAAAGAGCGTGTCGCCGACGATCGCGATGCGCTCGGCATCGCAGACGAATGTCACCCCACCCGGGCTGTGGCCGGGAGTGTGCAGTACGCGCCACTGGCTGGAACCAAGCGGCAGCGTCTCGCCGCCATTGAGCAGGCGGGTCGCCTGGGCAGCCCGGACTCTCATGCCTGCCAGCGCCGAGAGATTCAGCAGCGGATCACCCAGCCACTCCTGCTCGGCGACATGGCAACACAGTGGCGGGGACCCCAATGCCGCACGAACCTCGTCAACTCCAGCGATGTGATCAACATGGGCGTGGGTCAGCAGGACCGCCTCAACGGCGAGTCCCAACTCGCGCGCGCGCGCTATGACGGGCAACGGAACTTGTCCCGGATCGATGATCCATGCCTTCGGGGGCGATTGGTCCGGGGAATCCCCCCACACCAGCCAGCAGTTGGTTTGCCAATCTCCGAGGACAAACGACTCGATCTGCATGGCGGCCACGCTACCCGAGTTCACAAGGCACTTCGGTAGTAGGATCCGAGCCGATGCGCCACCCATGCCAGTCTGGGTCCCGGTTGACCATGGTGATCATTGGCGGCCTGACGCTGAGCGCCTGCGACACCATCGGCTCCGACTTCCGCTCGCTGAAGGAAACATTTGTTCAGCCGACTCCGGCCGAGGCCGCCGCTTGGGCGGTGGACACCACTGATGCTGAGAAGCAGCGTCACGGCGTGGTGCTGCTGGGCACGGCTGACTTCGGCGGGGAGAAGACTTACCTCGAGCTCTATCGCCTCTATGTGAAGGAATCGAACGACCCGCTGGTGAAATCTGCGTCGATGGAGGCGCTGGCGCGCCATGGTTCGGCCGAAGACGCCCCGCTGCTGGCCAACCAACTGAAAGATGCCAGTGTGCAGGTGCGTCTGGCAGCGGCAACTGGACTGCAGCGGCTGCACAACCCGGCGGTCGCCGAAGCGCTCTACGCCACACTGCTGGACGACGCCGAGCGCTCCGACATTCGCGTCGAAGCGGCGGTGGCGTTGGGGCAATACCCACGCGACGATGTGTTTCAGGCGCTGGTGACCGCGCTGGACGCCATCGAGTTGGCAATCAATCTGGCGGCAATGGACAGCCTGCGCATCCTCACTGGCCAAGACTTCAGCATCGATCGAGTGCGCTGGATCGGTTGGTATCAGGCCACACCCTCGTCCAAGCGATTCGAGCAAGAGAGCATCTACCTCTATCCGACTTACAAGCGCACCTTGGGATTCTGGGACAAGGTCACCTTCTGGGATCCGGTGCGGTTCGAGCGGCCGGGAATCCCGGCCGGCATGGCTACCGCTGGCCTGCGTTCCACCTACGAGATTGACCAGTTCGGGAATGTCGGACGCGGAACAAAGTAAGCAGTCCAGTTGGGGGGCGGATGTTCGCGCCGGACTGAGCGCGGTCGAACCAGATGCTTCGCCGCATCTTGAGTTCGCTGAGCGGGAAGCCGAGGCATACTCCGACGGGCAGATCCGCAGCGGCAAACTCGCTGGCCGCGGGATGTGGGAAGCCATCTGGATACTGGCGGTGCCGGTGCTGATCCAACAGGTGCTGGCCGCCTTCGTCGGCTTGGCCGACAAGATGATCGCCGGTTACCTGCCCGACGGCGTGGCGGTTCCCGCTCTCGACGGCATCGGCATTGGTTCATATGTGGCGTGGTTTCTCGGCATCGCTCTGACTGGGGTGGGTGTGGGCGCGCAGGCCATCATCGCTCGAGCCATCGGCGCTGGCCGGGTCGGTGAGGCGGAGCGAACCGCCGGATCGGCGCTCACGGTCGGCGTGATTTGGGGCGCGGTGGTCGGGTGCGCCGTGTGGCTGAGCACCGATCCGCTCATCCGCCTCTGCTCGCTGGAAGGCGAAGCGGCCCGGTTCTGCGCTCAGTACGTGCACACCATGGCGCTGGCCATGCCAGCCTGCGCCCTGATGACCGTCGGCTCAATGTGTCTGCACGGTGCTGGTGAAACGGCCAAGCCAGCCTGGATTGGCGCGCTAGTCAATCTGGTGAATGTGGTGTTCGCTTGGCTGCTCTCCGGCGTCGACTTCCATCTCTTCGGCTTCCACTTGATCTCTCCTCTGCCGATAGATCCGGCCACCAACGGCGTGCTGGGCATCGCGGTCGGAACAGCCATCTCGTATGCCG
>SYPI01000273.1 GCA_005804005.1 Planctomycetia bacterium | reverse complement strand
CGGTTGGGTCAGACCGTCCCGGGCTTCGATGCGCCATTCTTTCAGGCCGGCCTCGCCGGATACTCAGACGGCCCCATGCGGCTGATGGCCCGTCGCCACGGCTGCCCGTTCTGTGTGACTGAGGCCCTGCTCGACCGCACGCTCATCAATGGCGGCAAGGGTCGCCGCCGCGAAGACCCAGACATCATTGCTTGCGAGTGCGGCTCGGGCGACATTCCGGAGAACCAAGCGGCCACAGTCGATGACCACCCAATCGCCGGGCAGATCATCGGCTCGACTCCCAGCGAGATGGCTGAGGGGGCGGTGATCTTGGCCGGCATGGGCTACGAGATCATCGATGTGAACTTGGCCTGCCCAGTAAAGAAGGTCCGCAACCGGGCCCGCGGCGGCCACTTCCTCTCGCAGCCGGATGATGCCATCGGGATACTCCGGGCAGTTCGCGCCGCAGTTCCAGCACACATCCCTTGCAGCGTGAAGTTGCGGCGGGCCTTTGACGACACTCCGGCGATGGCGATGGCCTTCGAGCGAATCTTCCACGCCTCGTATGAACTGGGCTATGTCTGGGCCACCGTGCACTGCCGCACAGTGCAGCAGCGCTACCTCGGCCCAGGGCGCTGGGAGTTTCTCACCGACCTAGTGAAGCGCAACCCAGATCGAATCGTGCTCGGCTCGGGCGATGTCTGGACGGTGGCCGACATCTTCGCCATGCTGGAATGCTGCGGGGTGCAGGCGGTGGCGGTGGCCCGCGGCTGCATCGGCAACCCGTGGATCTTCCGCCAAGCCCGGGCGATGATGCGTGGCGAGGAAGGCACCAGCCCGACAATCGCTGAACAATCGGCCGTGCTCTTGGAGCACTTCCGCCTAGCGGGCATGCTGCACGGCACCCGGGGCGCCGGAATGATGATGCGCAAGTTCGGCATTCGCTTCGCCGCGCATCACCCCGACGCTGAGCGGGTTCGCCGAGCCTTCATCACCTGCAGCACGGTTGAGGAGTGGCAGGGTGTCATCGAGAGTCACTATTCCACGGCGGCGGTACATTCTCAGCCATGAGCCGGTTGCCACGCCTGCGAAACATCGCCCTCGCGCTGGCGCTGTGCGTCGCGGCGGCGGGCGGTTGCCGTGGCAAACTGGTGGACCCGGCCCGGGCCACCCGCGCCTACCCCATGGCACTGGGCCAAGGCTCAGTGGTGCAGATCCAAGCCATCCCCGCGGCCACTGACATTTCAATCGTCAACGCCACCGCGGTGAGCTACGCGAACTTCGACCTCTGGCTCAATCAGCGCTATGTCTGTCATGTCGATGCACTCGGCGCTGGCCAGACGATCCGCGTGCCGATCATCGGCTTCTACGACCAGTGGGGCGAGAAGCCGTACCCGGGCGGGCTTCTGCAGACCTTCGACCCGACGCCGATCGTTCTCTTGCAGATCGAGACCGCCGCCGACCAGCCACTCGTTGGCTTGGTCTGCGCCCTGCCCGAGACCATGCGCGAGCAGTAGCCGCGCCGGGGGCCCCATCCGCATCCTCTATTAGGCGGTTGGGCCCAACCCGAGTTTGGCGCGCTTGGCTTCCCACTCGGCCTGCTCGCGCTTGTTAGTGGAGTTCAGCGGCTGCCCGCTGCGCACCGCCTCGATTTCCAAACGCGTCAGGTGCATGGCTTCGAGGTTGTAGTCCACGAAGGCCTCGCAGGTCACCGGCACGATCGGCTTGATCAGCTCGAACATGGCCTGCGCGAACACCCGAATCTCCATCTGGGCGTGCTCATCCATGCGCAATGAGAGGAAATGAAGAATGTTGTGCAGGTCGCACTTCCAATACCACTCGGTGTAAACGCTCACCGGCAGAACCGAGCGGGCCAACTCCCGGGCCACGCCCTGCTCAGACAGCCGCAGGTAATCCTTGTAGTTGGCCTCGGCTCGATCCAAGAGCGCCAGGAACTCGGTCGCTGTACCGGAATCAACCGTCCCATCTCCCCCCTGCCGATTTGAGGTGCTCTGCTTGCGCACCGCGTCCAGAGTGGGGTGATAGAAGCGATCCGGCACGATCGAGTACCGCGCCGAATACTCGTTCACATTGGCGGTGCGATGCCTGATCCACTGCCGGGCCACGAAGATCGGCATGGCGATGTGAAACTTGAACTCCACCATCTCCAGCGGCGTGGTGTGGCGGTGGCGCAGCAGGTAACGCACCAGCCCGCGATCCTCGCTGATCTGCTTGGTGCCCTGCCCATACGAAACCCGCGCCGCCTGCACGATGGCCGCATCGCCGGTCTTGCCCTCGGGGGCGAACCGCGGCATGCAATCAACTAGAGCCACGAAGCCGTGATCAAGAACTGGGATGTTCCAGCGGGCGTCGCCACCCATGAGATCCACCATCGGTCCCTCGGGCGGTACTCGTTGGAACCCCGGCGCAGCTGACAGCTTCGATTGGTCGGTTGACTCGCCCTGGGAAGTCGCCTGCGCGGATGCTTGCACCGAACTCATCCCCGCAGTGTCGCAGAAATGGCCCTCCCGCAGGAAGCCCGAAATGCATGGTGCCCTGAAGAAAAAATGGCCCCGCTCGGGGAGGCAGATCCGAGTCGGGGCCGATCCAGGGTTTCGTTGGGGCCGCTCCCTACAGCGGCCCCGTTGTTCCATGCTGGGCTCCTCCCTCAAGGAGCCCACTCCTCCGCCAGAGCCGCGCTTCGCGCAGCTCCCTTTTCCTTCGGGCCATCCCCTCCGATGGCCCCTTTGTCAGTCGCTCCCTCCAGCGGCTGACTACCAGACAGTCGAATTCAGTCCGGCCGATGCAAACGCCTTGAGGCGTTTTTTTCTTCGGCCGCCGGAATGGCCTCCTGAAGCCGAGTTGGGCATTTCTTCCCGAATCTCCCCTCCCCTACCATCGTTGTTGTGCCGCGCCACCTAGCCGTCTACACCGGTTCTTTCGACCCCGTCACCACCGGCCATCTGGATGTCCTGGGCCGGGCCCGTTTCATGTTCGACGAGATCATCGTGGCCATCGGCCACAACCCGAACAAGCAGGCCCTGTTCCCACTTGAGGACCGCGAGGAGATGCTGCGCGACCTCTGCCGCGGCCTGTGCGCCAAAGCCCCGGGTGGTGCCCCGGTGCGGGTTGAGGCCTACTCCGGCCTGACTGTCGACTTCGCCCGCGCCGCTGGGGCCTGCGCAATCATCCGCGGCATCCGCAATATCACTGATCTGGCGGGTGAATGCCAGCTGGCCATCACGAACCGGCAAGTGGCGGCCATCGAGACGGTGTTCATCGTCACTGGCGAGCCATTCGCCTACACCAGTTCCAGCCTAATCAAGCAGATCGCCGCGTTCGGCGGCGACCTAGACGCCCTCTCCACGATCGTTCCGCAGGTGGTCATCGGCGGCCTGAAGCGCCTGCGCGATGACCCCTTGAGCAGTCTGCATCGGTTGGCCCACGAGGTCATTGAGTAGCCCATGCCGTCGTATCGCGTCATCTCTATCGGTGCGATGTCAGCGCATCATCTGTGGGGCGAGCGCGGCGATGCTCGTCCTGGTCACGCCACCACCACGCTCATCGAAGTCGGCGAGCGGCGCATCATTGTTGACCCGTCTCTGCCAGCCAAGATCCTGCTGTCGCGCATGGCCGAACGGACCAATGTTCGCCCTGAGCAGATCACTGACATCTTCGTCACCTCGCTGAACCCCCTGCGCCGCCGCGGAGTCGACGCCTTCCCCAGCGCCGCCTGCTGGGTAGCCGAAGCCGAGCGCGATGCCTACGCCGCAACTCTGGCCGAGAAGTTCGACGAGGCCACCGAAGCCGACGACGAGGAACTGGAGCGCACCATCCAGACGGAGCAAGTGGCTCTCTCCCGCTTCAATGTCGCCCCCGATGAACTGGCACCCAAGGTGGCGCTGTTCCCCTTGGTGGGTGTCACCCCGGGCAACGCCGGACTGCTGCTCTCCCAGCAGCGCTCCACCGTACTGATCTGCGGCGACGCCATCCCAACGCTGGAACACCTCGAACGCGGCGCGATCATGCAGGGCTCATTCGATGTGGAGGCGGCACAGGAATCGTTCCGCGAGGCGGTGGAAATCGCCGATGTGCTAGTTCTGGGCCGCGACAACGCCGTTCTCAATCCGCTGCGAGTGCCGTACTAGGCGCGCCGCGCCAATACAATCCGGGGCCATGTCGAACTCCGCCGCCACGCCGCAGCCCGCTGACCCACCAGCGCCCCGCGCCGCAGTCACGCTGCGTTCGCTACTCAAGTCAGCCCGCGCTGGCGAACGATTCGCCTGCCTGACTTGCTACGACGCCACCACCGCCCGCTGGCTTGAAGCCGCCGGCATCCCGCTGCTGCTGGTGGGCGACACCGCCGCTGAGATGGTGCTCGGCTACCCGAGCACGATTCATGCACCGCTTGAGTTCATGCTGACCATCACCGCAGCAGTCAAGCGCGGCGCGCCGCGCACGCTGGTGATGGCCGACATGCCCTTCCTCTCATATCAAGCCGACGAGGCCGAGGGCGTCCGCAACGCCGGGCGATTCCTCACCGAGGGCACCGCTGACCTGGTGAAACTGGAGGTCGACCGTTCGTTCGCCCCACTGGTG
>SYPI01000272.1 GCA_005804005.1 Planctomycetia bacterium | reverse complement strand
TGTGATCACAAGCGGCTCGGCCTGATGTACTTCATGAGTGGGTTGGTGTTCATGGTGGTGGCTGGTGCCGAGGCGGTGATGATGCGCATCCAGCTCTCGGCGCCGGGAAACCGCATCATCGACCCGGACACATTCAACGAACTCTTCACCATGCACGGCACGACCATGGTGTTTCTGGTCGGGATGCCCATCCTGCTGGGCATGGGCAACTATCTGGTGCCACTGATGGTTGGGGCGCGGGATATGGCCTTCCCGCGGCTGAATGCCTTCGGTTTCTGGCTGTTCCTGTTTGGCGGGGTGCTTCTCTACTACTCGTACATCGGGGCGACCGGGCTCCTGGGGGATGCCGCCGCGCCGGATGTCGGCTGGTTCGCCTACGCGCCGCTGACCAGCCGGGCGTACTCGCCGGGCAATGCCACCGACTACTGGCTGCTGGGAATCATGGTGTCTGGCTTCGGCTCGATGGCCACAGCCATCAATCTGGCGGCCACTGCTCTGTGCATGCGCTGCCCGGGCATGACCCTGATGCGCATGCCGCTTCTGGTGTGGATGATGGTGGTGGTCAGTGTGCTGGTGCTGATCGCCATCCCGGTGCTGACTGCGGCGCAGGTGATGCTGTTGTTCGACCGCCACCTTGGGGCGCACTTCTTCGACCCGGAAGCCGAGGGCAGCGCCGTGTTCTGGCAGCACCTCTTCTGGTTCTTCGGCCACCCTGAGGTTTACATTCTGGTGCTGCCGGCCTTCGGATTCGTCAGCGAGATCATCCCGGTGTTCAGCCGCAAGGTGATCTTTGGCTACCCGCTGATGGTGGCCGCTACGGTGGGCATCGGCTTCATCTCTCTGGGAGTGTGGGCGCACCACATGTTCGTAGTTGGCTTGGGGACTGAACTAAATGCCTTCTTCGCCGCGGCCACTTTCTTGGTCTCAGTGCCGACAGGCATCAAGGTCTTCAACTGGATGGGCACCATGGTCGGCGGCCGCATCCGATTCGACACCCCAATGCTGTTCTGCTGCGGTTTCCTAGCCCTGTTTGTGCTGGGTGGGCTGACCGGAATCATGCTTGCGGTAGCGCCGTTCGACTGGCAGCTCTCCGACAGTTACTTCGTGGTAGCTCATTTTCACTATGTGCTATTCGGCGGCACCGTGATGGGGATCTTTGCCGGCGTCCACTACTGGTACCCCAAGGTGATCGGCCGGATGCTCGATGAGCGAATGGGCAAGTGGAGTTTCTGGTTGATCTTTATCGGCATCAATCTGATCTTCGGCCCGATGCACATCTCGGGCATTCTGGGAATGCCGCGGCGGGTTTACACCTTCGCTCCTGACCGTGGCCTTGAGATCTGGAATCTGATTTCCTCGCTGGGGACGATCGTGCAGGTGTCGGGGATTCTCTTGCTGGTCTGGAATCTGCTCTGGTCAGCGCGCCGCGGCCGGCTGGCGGGTAACGATCCGTGGGATGCATGGACGATGGAGTGGGCCACTAGCAGCCCGCCGCCGGAGTGCAACTTCGAGCGCTTGCCGATCTGCACCAGCGCCCGCCCGCTGTGGGACGCCAAGCATCCGGAAGACCCGGACTGGAAGTACAGCCCATGAGTGCGCTGAGCATTCAACCAACTCCGCAGTGGCGACCCACCCGCGGCGCAGTGGGGATGACGCTGCTCATCGCCACTGAGTCGTGTTTCTTCGCTGGGTTTGTGCTGGCTTACCTCTTCTACATTGGCAAGAGCACCAGTGGCCCGCAGCCGGTGGATGTGCTCGATCTGCCCCCGGTGATCGTCAATTCGGTGGCGCTCATCTCCAGCAGCGTCACCATCGTGGTGGCCATCAAGGCGCTGGCGCGCGGGGCGCGCGGGGTGTTCCTTGGCTGGCTGGCGGCCACCATCTTGCTGGGCGGGTACTTCATCCTTGGAACGGCCAGCGAGTGGCGCAAACTGATGCTGGAGGATGGCCTGTGGATCTCCACCAACCTTTTTGGCACCACCTTCTACAGCCTGATCGGCTTCCACGCCTTCCATGTGATGGTCGGCCTAACCCTGCTGACGCTGGTCTGGTTGCTGGGGGCTGGCGGCAAGTTGCGCGTGGCCGACGCGGGGCGCGTGGAGTTCCTGAGTTGGTACTGGCACTTCGTTGATGCCGTGTGGGTGGTGGTGTTCATCACTGTGTATGTGGTGGGGCGCTGAAGATGGAACCTGAGCGCACCAGTCACGAAGTTCCATACCTGCGGGCCATCCCCGTGCCCACCTCCGGGCCGCTGATCGCCGCCTTCGGTGTCAGCCTGCTCTTCGCCGGAATGGTTACCTCCTATGCGGTATCGGTGGTTGGAGTGTTCTGCGCCATCTGGGGAGCGGTGCGGTGGTTTGGCGACTGCTTCCCCCATGAGGATCTTGAGGAACTCCCCGAGGGGTGCGAACAATCCGTGTCGCTCGGCGGCGCGGTGGAGCAGGCCGCGCCCGCCCACGGCGTGCGGCAGGTCATGCCTGCCGAGGTGCATGAGTACCGCGCTGGAGTGCGTGGTGGAATCGTCGGCGGAATCGCTATGGCGGTGGTGGCCTGTGGCTGGGGAGTTCTCCAGCACGGCAGCGTGTGGATTCCGATCAACCTGCTGGCCGGAATTGTCACGCCGACTGTCGAAGCGGCCACTCTCGAACAACTGGACCGATTCGATGCGGCATGGTTCATGCTGGCGCTGCTGGTCCATGCCGGGCTGTCGGTTTCCGCCGGTTTGCTGTACTCCGTGTCGTTGCCGATGTGGCCGAACCGCCCGATGCTGCTCGGAGGGCTGCTAATGCCCGCGATGATGAGCGGCCTGGCCTGGGGAACGATGGGGCTGGTCAATCCGGCCCTCGAGCAGCACATTTCGTGGCCGTACTTCGTGGCCAGTCAGGTGGCCTTCGGTGTGGCCTGTGGGGCGCTTGTGGCGCGCGGTACCCGGGTTCCGGCATCGGCCCCCTTCAATCTGGCTGAACGGCTGCGCGTGGAGCGATCCGAGACAGGAGAGCGGCTATGAGTCGCTGCCCCGGACTGCTGGCGGCGTGTCTGATCTCAATTGCTGGCGGCTGTGATCGGATGCCGGGCGCCGCGCTGCCGGAGCGAATGGCAGACGCGCCAGCGCCTGACACTTTTCAATCTCTCTACGCCACCAACTGCGCTGGTTGTCACGGCGCCGATGGAACTCACGCTCCGGCGCGGGCGCTTCGCGACGGCGCGTACATGGCCGCAGTGGATGATGCCTACCTGACTCGGGTCATCGCCGATGGAGCTGGATTGATGATGCCCGCGTTTGCCGCATCGCAGGGCGGCGGGTTGGCTCCAGAGCAGATTCAGATCCTGGTCGCTGGGATGCGCCGTGGATTCGCTGTCCCCGGAGTGCGGGTGACCATGCCCGGAGTGTTTCCTGGCGGCGGCGATGTCCAGCGCGGCCAAGCGGCTTTCGCGTCGGCCTGCGCGTCGTGCCACGGCAACGACAGCGACGGCGGCGAGGCGGGCTGTGTCACCAGCGCCGACTTCCTGCGATTGGTTTCGGATCAAGCCCTGTGGACGGCCGTGGTGTTCGGACGCACCGACCTGGGGATGCCCGGCGCGGCTGGCCCGTTCGGGCAGAGAGTGGCGCCGCTTTCGCTTCAGGAGGCGCGCGATCTGGTGGCGTACCTCGCTTCGCTGCGGCCGAACTACTGAGACACCTTCATGACCTGCCCATGCAAATCATGTGAATGCGAAGGCGGCTGGCCAAGCGCCCCGGAGCCACCCAAGCGCCGGACATTCCTCTTCAAGCTTGGTACTGGATTGATGGGTGTTGGCGCGGCGCTGGCGGCAGTGCCCATCCTTGGCACGCTGCTGGGCGGGGCGACCAAGCGGGCTGAAACCAAGTGGGTGGATCTGGGGGATCTCTCGCAGTTTCCCGCGGGCCAGACCCGACTGACCAGTTTCATCAATCCGATTACCTCACCCACCGACGGCATCACCGCCAAGACCGCCTGCTGGGTGCGTTGCGTGAAGGCGGGCGAGTTTCAAGTGTTCGCCATCAATTGCGCCCATCTGGGCTGCCCGGTGCGCTGGTTCGCTCAGAGCAAACTGTTCCTGTGCCCGTGCCACGGCGGCGTGTACTACGAAGATGGCTCGCGCGCCTCTGGCCCGCCGCCGCGCGGGCTGTTTGAGTACCCGTGGAAACTGGAGGGCGGCCGACTCATGATTGACGCCGGCTTGCTGCCGGGATTGCAGGAGCCCGGCTTTGCTGGTGAGGGCGCAGCATCATGAACGGCCTGCGGGCGATCTGGGCTTGGGTCGACGATCGCCTCGGCGTCCGGGGCATGATCGCTCCGGCCATGACCCACAAGGTGCCGCGCAGCGCCAAGTGGTGGTACGTCTTCGGCAGCGCCACGCTGATGTTCTTTGGCATTCAGGTCTGCACAGGAATCGTGCTGGCCACCATGTACGCCCCGTCGGCGGCCGATGCCTGGGCAAGTCTTGAGTACATCGACCGGCAGGTTCCATTCGGCTGGCTGCTGCGCGCCCTCCATGGCTGGAGTTCCAACGCCATGGTGCTCATGATGGCGGTGCACATGTCGCAGGTGTTCCTGCACGCCACCTATCGATTCCCGCGCGAACTGACTTGGATGGTGGGCGTTGGGCTGGCTGGGCTGACGCTGGCTTTGGCCTTCACCGGTCAGGTAATGCGCTGGGATCAGGATGCGTACTGGGGATTGGGGATCGGCGCGGCGATCGTGGACCGCATCCCGCTGGTCGGCAATCAGCTGCGCAACGCCATGCTGGGCGGGCCAATCATTGGCGGCGAGACTCTGAGCCGATTCTTCGCCTTGCATGTGTTCGTACTGCCCGGGCTGACAATCGCCATGGTCGGCGCGCACTTGATGATGGTGTTGCGCAAGGGGATCTCGGAGATGCCGCGGGCAGGGGAGCCGGTCGAGCCAGCTACATATGAAGTGGCCTACCACGAGCGGATAGAGAAGCAGGGTGTGCCATTCTGGCCAGACGCCGCCCAGCGCGACTTGGTGTTCTGCGGCAGCGCACTCATTGTGGTGATGGCGCTGGCGATCTGGTTCGGGCCATTCGGTCCGCGCAGTGTCCCCGACCCCACTCTGATCAACACCAATCCGCGGCCGGATTACCCGTTCCTCTGGATCTTCGGCGCGGTGAGCCTATTGCCGCCGGCCAGCGAGACGGT
>SYPI01000271.1 GCA_005804005.1 Planctomycetia bacterium | reverse complement strand
CCACGGCATCTCCACCTACTACGTGATCGCCCCGGCCGAAGCCTGCGCCAACCTGTCCCGCTTCGATGGTGTGCGCTATGGCCACCGCGCCAAACTCGGCCCCGGCGATGACCTCTTCGCCCTCTACTCAAAGAGCCGCAGTGAAGGCTTCGGCCCCGAGGTGCAGCGGCGCATCATGCTCGGGACGCATGTGCTTTCGAGCGGCTACTACGACGCCTACTACCACCGGGCACTAGCCGTGCGCCGCCTGATCAAGAACGAGTTTGATGCCGCCTTCGCCCACTGCGACGCCATACTCGGTCCAACCTCGCCAACCGTGGCCTTCCCTCTCGGCGGCAAGGCCGACCCGCTGGCCATGTACCTGTGCGATGTCTACACCGTGAATTGCAACATCGCTGGCATCTGCGGCATATCTGTCCCCTCCGGTTTCCACCGCGAAGGCAACCGGCAGCTCCCCATCGGCCTCCAACTGCAAGCGCCAGCATTCGCCGAGAAGAGCCTGCTATCTGTGGCGGCGCGCCTCGAAAAACTAGTCAGCGCGCCGCTGGGGTGGGCGCCGGGGAAGTAGCCGCCCCGGCCACCGAATCTGGCTCACTACGATTCTGGGGCCGACGCTTGGCGCCGAAGGCTCGCAGCGAATCGTAAAACGCCGCAACCAGATCATCGGCATCCCGCCTTCGCTGATCCGACCGGCCGATCGAAGCAGTAACCAGCACATACTCAGGCGCCGGTCGCCGCTCAACGCGCAGCAGGCCAGGCACATCATCAAGAGTGCGGATGCTGAAGAACCAAACTTCGCCCTCCAGCCGCTGCGACTCAACAGCCATCTCGGTACTACGAGCCGACTCATACGCCGCCGCGGGGACATCGCTCCAGCCCAACAGCGCCGAGGCCTGCTCCAGCGGCCAGTAGCCGTGACTACCGATGCCCTCGCGCATCACCTGAATGACCGCCGACTGGTCCGACCGGTTCAGCGCCCGCGTCGGCGAGATGGCATCGCCCTCGAAGCGCTCATTGCTGCCAACCACATCCTGCTTGGGGGCGCAGGCAGCCAGAAGCACGGTCAGGATGGTCACCGCCAACCTCATTAGGGAAACGGTAGCCGCAGTGGACTCGATCCGCGCACCCCCCGCCGGCATCCTGGAAAACAGGTACCAAACTCTCCATGCTGGACCTTGCGGATCAGGTCGGACACCCGTAGCGTAGAGGGCTCCCAAAGGGGAACCGAACCCATGGCAAGACTCTTCTACACGCTCGAAGAAGCCGCAACCAAACTGGCCAGGACCACAGACGAGGTCAAGGCCATGGCGGCCTCGGGCCAGTTGGTCGAGTTCCGCGACGGCGACCGGGTGCTTTTCCGAGTTGAAGCAATCGACAGCCTAGCGACCGATGGCTCCAATCTCGACGATCTGGAGTTGAAGGGCGGCACGGGAGCAAGCAGTGGCGATCTCCCCGGATTGGACTCTGGCTCTTTCGCCGGGCTGGCCTCATCCGATTTCGCTCCGGCTAGCCCGAACGCTGCCGATGGTGACATCCCTGAATTCTCCCTCTCGCTGGAGGACTCCGACCCGGCGCCAGCCGTGCCAGCAGTCCCCGAACTTGAGCCGACCGCGCCGCTGGGCAGCGAGAGCGTTCCGCCGATCGATCTTTCTAACAGCAGCTCCGGCGGGGCCATCGGGATGTCCGAGTCCGCCGCCGGTGGCAGCGCCATCACTGGCGCGCATCCGGCTGGCGATGCTGACGCGCCTCTGTCGTTGCCATCGTCGTTCTCGTTGGTCGAGCCTTCCGCGCCGGCTATCAATCTGGCCGATAGTTCTCTTGATGACTCGCTCGGTGCCAGCGGTACTGGTTCCCCCGCCGGCGAAACGGCCAGCCTCGAGACGGTGAGTTCAGGCAGCGGACTACTCGACCTCACTCGCAACGCCGACGACACCTCGATCGGCGCAGCACTGCTCGATGAAGTCATGAATGCCGACGACGGCAGCGCCGCCCCAGCCGGAGACGCACTGGCCGACATCGGCAGCGGCGACATTTCGTCTGGCGGATCGTCGGTACTCGGAGTTGTCGGACCCGGCGCGTCGGCTATCACTTCGAGTCCGGGACTGGTGCTGACTGCGGCCCCAGCCTCTTACGACGGGCGGTGGAGTGGGGTGGGTGCCGGGGCCCTCATGGGTGCAGCGGCGGCGGTTGGCTTGGCGGCAACGCTGGCCAGCACCACCGCGTTGGGCGCGACCCCCCAACTTTCGGACATGATCTCGGGTGACCTATGGATGTGGACGGGCGGCATCGGCGGAGGCATCCTGACCTTCGCGATCATCGGCTTCTTCGTTGGTCGCGCCACGGAGTGATGCGCTGCTCCTGACCCGCTACGGACTTCGTGAGTGGCTAACCGCGACGGTGGTTGCGGCGCTCTTGGGGGGCCTTGGCCTATGGCTGCAATGGTGGTGGCTGATCGGGGTCACGGCGTTTCTTTGGCTGGCATTCGTCGCGTTCTTTCGCGACCCGCTCGGCCGACGACCGGCGAGTGCGCAACCCAACGATTTCACCTCTCCGGCCGACGGTCGCATCAGCGCGGTGCTGCCCATTGATCACCACGCCGCCGTTGATGGTCCGGCACTGGTAGTTCGCATCTTCCTGAGTGTTCTCAATGTCCATGTGAACCGGATGCCGTGCGCTGGAACGGTGGTGGACGTCCAACACACTCCCGGCCGCTACCTAGATGCCCGCACCGAGGAGAGCGCTAAGGTGAATGAGTCGAATCTGTTGCGACTGCGCCGCGCCGACGGGCTAGTGATTGGAGTCCGCCAAGTCTCCGGAGCGATCGCCCGGCGCATCGTCTGCCGCGCCGAGCCGGGGGCGCAGTTCGCCCTGGGACAACGCTTCGGCATGATCAAGTTCGGCTCGACGACAGAACTGATTCTGCCACGGCCAGATCGCGCCCGCGCTCATGTTCAAGTGGGAGACCGGGTTGTCGGCGGGGTCACGCTGCTGGCGACGCTGGCGGGCGACCGCGCCTAGTCGCTGGTATCGCTGCAGTCTGAGGCGCCCGCGGGCCAGGTCGGGCGCGCGCGGCGGTGGATCCGATCCAAGCGCTGCAATGCGCAGCCGATCACCTCGCGCAGGGCGTCGAGCACTTCGATTGCCGCTGCGTCGAACGGCCGCTGGGCGGAGCGGAAACCGATGAGAATCGCTTCGGCGCGTTCGGGACTTGGGCACGCCCATCCGATGATGTCTCGACCGGGCAAGAGCGCCGCCAGTGGCTGCCACTGTGGATTGGTCACCACTCCCTCCACTCGCACCACTGCCGGCGCGCCGGCAAGTTCGCCGCACCAACGCGCTCGAAATTCGTCCATTTCCACCGTGAGGCGGTTCCGCGGCGTGTCCTCGCGGGCGTACCCAGCCAGTGTCCACGAACCATCGGCTGTCGGCAGGAACACCGCCGTGTTCATCGGGCCGGTCACCGACAGCAGGTACTGCATTGCGGTGCGCACGGTTGATTCGCGCTCAGTTTCCTGGGAGAGCAGCGCCCGCAACTCGCCGACTCGGCCGGCGATGGTGGCCTGTTCACTGGAACGCTCGTGAGCCGAAGCGAGGTCCCCGCAGAGCCCCCCCACCTTTCGCGCCAGTTCATCGCGGTCAGCCAGCAGTCGCTCGCAGATGCCTTCGAGCAGCGCCAACTTTTCGTCGGCCAAACGCGCCGCCAACGAACGAGCCAGCGCCGCCTGCAGCCGCCGCGCCAACTCACCACGATCCATCGGCATCTGCAGCAGATCGTCGCAGCGCAGCTTCAACGCTGTGCGCATTGTGTCCAACGAATCACCCGACGCCAGGAGCAGCAGCGCCACCCGCGGATTGGCGCGGCGCGCCGCACCAGCCGCCACGGCGAGACGGTCGCCACCCTCGGCTACATCCAGCAGGATGAGATCCCAGCCGCGACCCGGCATCGGATTCAGCAATCCGCGGCAACCCTCCAGACATTCCACAACGGTGTGGGCCGACAGCACCTCCCGGAGCGCATCGGCAATGCGGGCAGTGCCGGCGCCAATCAATGCGACGCGCGCTGGTTGCGAGATACTTGAGAAGGCATTCGACCGGGATGGTTGATCGGCAGACATGGGCTCAGCCATCATGTCGGCGCACCGCCGGGGTGAATTCAGCCGGGTATTGAAAATCCCCGTACTTGGCGGCGGCGCGGCCTCTTACCGGCCATCAACTGCTGGCGTGAAGCCCCTGCCGCTGCCGCCACAGGGATACCGCTTCAGGTTCGCGGGGGTAAATCGCCGCCAGTTCGCCGGGGCCGACCACTTGGACGGGGCGGTCGTGGATTGCGCTGAGCGCGCAGGCGCACGCGTCTGGACCCAGGGCGGCGCGAGACATTCCCGCGCCGACGGCGGCAGCGATCATCGCCGGGGGCAGATGTTCATCCCCGACGAGCACCGCTCCCGGACAGGGGCGGTAGTCGCTGGCAGTGCAGGCGCCCTGCGATACCAGTTCGATCGATGCGTCCTCGCTCACCAGTTCCGCCAGCCAGAACGAATCGCCCTTGGCGCAGCAGGCCACTTGAATCCGCCTCGCGGCTGGGTGCCCGCGGAGCGCGGAGCGCGCGGCGACCAAGACACTAGGAACGGCCATGATCGGCAGCCCGGCCCCGAACGCCAAGCCCTTCGCCGCCGCCAGCGACATGCGCGTTCCGGTGAAGGCTCCTGGCCCGGCGGACACCGCCACCGAACGAATCCCCCGAAGGTTGCCGTACCCAGACTGTTCACAGACTCGCACAATGGACTCCATAAGCACATCGCGGTCGTGCCAGTTTGTTTCGCAGACGACTTCTGTGATGTCGTCGGCCGACCGCGCCAGCGCCACTGAGCCACGGCGCTGTGTGTATTCGATGGCCACCATTGGCAGCGTGGCACTCGATTGGCTCTGGCGCGACTCAGCCATGAAGGCTCCGAAAGGCCCCCAAGTGAATCGCCTCGTTGACCAGTTCGCCCGCGCTCGGCGGCGGCTCCGACAGGTCAATACGCACTGCCGCGCCGCGATCGTGATCGCTGTTGACCACCAGCAGGTGCTCGCCGCGGGCCTCCACCCCCGCTTCCACATGTGCGTGGCCGACGACGAACAGCTTCACCGACCACTCCTGAGCCAGCGTCTGGGCGTGCGCGGCATCCAGCCCGCGGCCCCACACCATCCGCCAAGCGGCGCCGAGGTTCGGGGTG
>SYPI01000049.1 GCA_005804005.1 Planctomycetia bacterium | reverse complement strand
CAGGCCGTCCTCGACAGCCACGGTGAAACCGCCGGTCCACACCTCGCGCAGGGTGCGCGGCGCCATCGATTCGCGCAGGATGACGCAAGTCGGATTCTGCTGGAAGGTGGCGAAAAAGCCCACCAAGTCACCGCCAGCGCCATTGGTGGTAAGCACCTGAGCACCCGAGACCACCCCGATCTCGCATGTGCCACTGGCAACCATCTGCGGTACTGGAACGCCAGCCGCCCCAGCGATGATCTTGACATCCAACCCGGCGGCCGTGAACAGCCCCAGTTCCTCGGCGGCATAGATGCCGCCAAACTCCGGCTCGGGGACCCAGTTCAGTTGGATGCGCACCGGAGTGGCGGCGACCGGTGCCCCCTGCTCGGCGGCGAGAACGATGGCGCTCATCTCGCCGCAAGCCAGGAGAGCGCAGAGAGTCACCCTCGCATTCATTTCCATGCAGCGAGGCTACCACCGCCCTGCGCCGACGGATGCCATGTGTGAAGCAGCAACCAGCCCGCGGCGTTGACTACGCCGAACAGGGCAAACCCCACCACGGCGGCGAATCCCACCGCCGCGAAGACCAAGTCGGTTCGTGACTGCCGCATCGCCGAGAGGATGATCATGCCCAGCGATGCATTTTCTCCGGAGTACCCCCCGACGAACTCGCCGATCAGTGTGCCGATCACCGCCAGCCCGGCGGCGATTCGCAATCCGGTGATGATTCCCGGCAGCGAGGAAGGCAGCGCCAGCAAGCGCCACCGCTGTCCGGGTTTGGCGCGCAATTGGCTGAAGAGTTCACTGAGTCCCGGGTCAACACTTCTCAGGCCATCGACGGTGTTGGCGATCACCGGGAAGATGGCGGCGATCGCCGCCGCCGCGATTGCCGACGGCGGCCCGTAGCCGAACCAGACCACCAGCAGCGGGGCGATGGCCACCAGCGGCACGGTCTGCAGCAGCGTGGTGATCGGATACAGCCCACGGGTGAGCATGCGGCTGGTGCCCATCATGGCGCCGAGGATGACTCCGCCGATGGCGGCCACCCCGAACCCGGCCAGCGCCGTGAGCGCGGTTCGCAAGCCACCGAGCGCCAGCGGCTCACGGCTCTCCCAGGCTGTCTGGCCGACTGCCAGTGGGGTAGGAACGAGGTACGCCGGTATCTCGAACACGTAATGGCAAAGGCCCCAGATGACGCAGATGACCAGCACCGTCAACAGCGGCGGCCAGGCGGCCCAGAGCAGGTGTCCGACAGCGTGGGCAGTCGATTTCAAGGTGCCCCTTGGCGCACGCGAACCAGCGCCTCATGAATGGTCACGCACAATCGGGCGAAGGCCGGCCCATTGGCCGCGTCGGACTCATGCAAGCTCGGCGGGATCTCAATCACCTCCCACAGCGTTCCCGGTGAGCCGCCCATCACCGCCACGCGATCGGCCAGCATCACTGCCTCGTCGATGGCGTGGGTGACTAGAAGCATGGTGGTGCCGGTCTGCTGGCGGAGTCGCGCCAGTTCAAGGTTGATGTCGCGCCGCGAGATGGCATCAAGTGCGCCGCATGGTTCATCCATCAGCAAGATCTGCGGGTCGGTGACCATGGCACGCGCCAGGCCCACGCGCATGCGCATTCCGCCGGAGAGCTGGTGCGGTCGCTTGGCGGCGGCCTCTTGCAGGCCAACTGTGGCCAACGCCGCCGATGCCCGGCTGCGGCGCTCGGCGCGAGCCTCGCCAGCCAATGCCAGCGGCAGTTCAACATTGCCCAGGGCGCGCCGCCACGGCAGCAGGCGCGGGTCCTGGAAACAGACTGAGATGCGCGCGGACGCCAGCGGCAGCGGTTGCCCCGCAGCGTCGATGCATTGGGCCTTGCCAGTTTGCGGTGCCAGCAGTCCGGCGGCGATTCGCAGCAGTGTGGTCTTGCCGCAGCCGCTAGCGCCCACCACCGCCACGCACTCTCCGGCCGCCACGCGCAACGAAACTCCAGTGCATCCCCCGCCGGCGGCGAACACTGCTGAGACTGCCGACAACTCAAGCCCGCAGGCGCCGTCGCTTCGGCGCGATTGGGTCACTTCAGGCAGTCTCCACCGTGACTTCGGTGTCTCCGGCGCTGCGCGGCATCCGGGAACGGACCACCCGGGCCACATCAGCCGGGCGATCGTGCTGCGGAATCAGGGTGTGAAAATCGACTCGCCGCTTGGCGGAATCCACTTCGGTGCGGATGATCCGACAGCGGTGCTGGCGCAGCACTTCGGCGGCAATCGCCACCGCTTCATTCAGCGCCGACTCAGCAGCCACGCGGACGCGGAAACGTACCCCAACGCGCATGCCCATTAGGTAGAGCAGCCCCCAGGTGAAGGCGGTGACGAACACGGCCGTGGCGTACTGGCCCAGCCCGGAGGCCAGCCCGATAGCGACACAGATGATCGCCTTGGCAGTGATGCCCGGACTCTGCATCACTGTCCGGAAGCGGATCAAGCCGCCGATGCCGAACATGACGAAGGCCATGACCGGCTCCACGCGCACCAGTTCGGTGGCCACGGCGCCGATCAGTCCGACCAGCATCAGGGTGCGCCGATCCAGCAGGTCGCCGACGGGGTCGCTCCGGCTGCCGCGCAGGGGATGCATGGCCAGCAGCCATGAACAGCCCACCGCCAGCGAAAGTCCGCAGAGCAGGCTGAGTACGAACCAGCCGTGGGTGAACTCAAGGAAGGAGTGAAAGAACTGATCGCCCGTCTGCGTGGGGCGGTCGGCTCCGCTGACCAGTGCGTCCATCGCCGAACCGCTCTCGCCGCCTCCCCCCGCCAAGACCACCCCGGACAACATCAGCAGACACTGGTTCATGAATGACTCCTTGGGGCATTGCCCTTGTGCAATGTAACCTCCGACAGATGCACCATCTAAGTTGGGTTGTGGCCGTGATGCTGGGTCTCTCCATGTTTGGCGACATGAGCGCCACCGCCTGGGGAGCGCAGGATTCCAAGCATCACAATGGCGCGAAGGGTGACAATGGCGCTCAGCAGGACAAGCGCACCCACGATCACGATGTCACCGCCGGCGCGGCCAAGTGGTACGTCACTATGCACGGCGAGAACAGCGGCAACACCATCCGCGCCCTCGACCCCAAGGGGGCACTCGTGCCCGGTTCGATGCTGGGGCCGGTGACCAGCGGCGTTGCGGAACCCAAAGACCTGCGCGGCATGCTGCATCTGGGCGACTCCTCGCTGTTGGTGGTCAGCGCATTCAAGAATGACACGCGGCTAGTGCGCTATGGACCGGCCGGCGACGCGGGAGTGCGCCCGTTCATGGCGGTTTTCACTGAGTACTCGGAGACCGCCAACCCCGGGCTGGTGCACACCTACGCGTTGGCGGTGGGCACCGACGGAACCATCTTCGCCAGCGATCAGGACACCAACACCGTCACGCGTTTCGGCGGCATCGGATCGGAGACGCCGGGGTCGCCGCTGGCCTCGCCTGCTGAGATCGCCGGCCTCGGGTTGCCGCCCGGGGTGCTGATTCCCTCGCGGCAGGTTTCCCCAGGAGGCTTGGTCAAGGTGCGCGGTCTGGCAATCGCCCCCGACGGCTCGCTGCTGGTGGCCGACAAGGGTGCCAGCCGCGTGGTGTCATATGACCCGCAGACGGGCGCACTGCGCAAAGTGCTGGCCGACCGATCTCACGGGCT
>SYPI01000270.1 GCA_005804005.1 Planctomycetia bacterium | reverse complement strand
GGTGGGCTTGCCGAATCGGGTGACGATCGCCAGCTCGTGGAAGTTGACGGTGTAGGTGGTGTTGAAAAGCACCAGCACGGCAACCACGATGAGTCCGACGATGATGGGAATCTTTCGCGCCATGGATCTCCTCTGTTCGCTTGCGGGCCGGGGCCGACCTAGCCGCCCCCCTTGTCCGATTTCTTCTCCAGATAGTCCGCCAAGTTCAGACCTGGGTCGGGTTGCTGCATCTGAATGTCGAACTGGATCCGCTCCGGATCGACACCCAGGATGTACTTGATGCGCACTTGGGCCAAAGCCCGGCCGAGCACATTCATGATGGCTCTCTGGCGGTAGAGCTCGGGGGCGACTCGATACGAGTCCGCCTGCCCCAGCACCACTTGGCTGACTCGGCGGGCGTCCATCAATTTCTCCCAGCGGGTGGCCCGAGCCGCGCTGATCACGCTGGCCGCCTGGGCCCGCGACTCCAGCAGCAGCGATTCGCATATGGCGCGCTGGGCATCGGCTGGCTCGCTGTCAGCCCCCTGCTCGCGCTCGATCCGGCGCAGGTCGTCGATAGCCGTCACCGCCCGGCGGGCTGTCCCTACGGAGCCGACCAGCGCCGCCATGGTGGTATTGACCACCCGCTGGGCCTCGTCAACCAACTTGGCGGAGTTCTGCAGGTCAATGGAGCGCTCCTCGAACATGGCCGCCGCCTCGGGGGGCGGACGCAGGGTGGGCACCTCTACAGAGACCACATCAATGCCGGCACCAGCGGCGTCGAAAGCGGCCTGAATCCGGGTGCGAAGCGAGTTCACCAGCGAATCGCCCTCGGGGGACAGCACCTGATCGAAAGATGTCACCGCCAGCAGCTGGCTGGCCTCGCGCATGGCAATACCGCGGACGGCTCGTTCGCGCATGGAGAGCCCGCGCCGCTGCGGAGTGTCATCAACAAATGTCAGGTACTGCTCCAACGCCCCGGGTTTCACTCGGTAGCGCAGAACGAACTCGGCTTCGATGACCGCGAATCGATCAGCCAGGCTGGATGTCTCCTCGGTCGCGGTGGCTTGAAGCGCCTGGGTGACTTCAGCCGACAGGGGCGCCGCCTGCACGATGAATGGTCGACGGTCGGCGCTGGTTTCACCTTCGATCGGCCAGAGATTGACCGCGCCGGGGCGCGTCGGTTCAGCACCCAAGGCCACTGAGCGCAGCCGCGCCACGTCATAGGTGGCCACACTCTCCAGTGGCCAGGGCATTTTCACCAAGAGGGCCGATTGTTCGGTGGCGCCGGTGATGGCGCCGCCCCGCAGTCGCAACGCTTCGAAGCCCGGAGGCACAACCACCACCGTCGACAGCAGCACCAGCACCACAATTGCCAATCCCCCCAGCGAGAGCACGCTGCGCAGCAGCAGTTGGTATCCCCAGGTGCTGGTGACATCGAACCCGAACTGATAGTTGACTGCGTCGTTCACGCTGCGAACGATGGAGTCGGGGGCCGCCAGCAGGCCGAGGATCTTGCTGTCGAAGGCGGGCCGCGGAGTTTCACCAACCCGGCGCGGTCGATAGAGATTCAAGAGCAGATTGAGCCCCACCTCGGCGGCCATGGCCAGATAGAGGAAGGCCAGCGCCCGGGTGATTTCCTGAAGGACACCGGACTCGCCGAAGACGCCGAAGGTCACGCCGACGCCAATGGCCAGCAGCGAGATGGCGTTGGCCACCATGACGCTGGCGCCACCGCGCAGCGCGCTCCACGCTGCCTGAGTGGCCATGCCAGCCAGGAAGCGCGAGAAAATGAACCCGATCAGGGCCAGTCCGAGGCAAATGGCCATCTGCCAACCCGGCGCCCAGCCTGCGCCGAAAGCAACCTGATCCACTAGTTTCGGATCTGCGGCGAGAACGAAGAACTGCCACACGCTCCAGGCCACGCCCGCCAGCAGCAGCGCATAGATCAGGCTGGCGATCGGGATGAGCACCGTGTGCATGAATCGCAGCCGCCGCGCCGCGACTTGGCCTTCAGCCCGGGCCGCTGTGAACACGCTCTCGGGCTTGGCATGGCCAGAGGCGAGTTCTTCGGTCTCTAGGGCTTCCAGTCGCTCCAACCGATGCTGGTGGAAGGCGACAATCAGCGCTGCCCAAGGGATGCAGCCAGCCAGCATGGCGGTGCTGGCGTAACTGAAGGCGGTGTCCCCGGCGATACGGCCGAAAACTAGCAGCAGCAATCCAAAGCCCAACTGAATGGCCAAGCCGAAGCCTGAGACACGCGTCGCCTGCTGATATGCGAAGTGATCGATTCTCATGCTCAAGGCTGTGCCCAGTGAGGGGGCAGCATGGTAGTCCACGGCGGCTTCGGCCGCCGTCGATTGCTACGATTCGGAACCCATGGGGTTCGTCGAGCAGGTACTGGCCGTTGCCCGAAACACGCTGCTGGAGAGCGTGCGCCAGCCGGTTGCCCTAGTGGTAGTGCTCATCGGCACGCTGCTGGTGATCATGAGCAACCCGTTCGCCGCCTACACCATGGATGACGACAACCGCATGTTTGTCGACATCGGGCTATCCACGGTTTTCATGTCCGGCGCCATCCTCAGTGCCCTGCTGGCCACCAGCGTCCTCAGCCGCGAGATAGAGAACAAGACCGTCCTAACCGTGGTCAGCAAGTCGGTGCCGCGCTTCGCTTTTCTATTGGGTAAGTATCTGGGGGTTGCTGGGGCGCTGACCGTCTGCACGGCGTTCCTGGGAGTGGCTTTCGCCCTGGTGGAAATGCATGGTGTGCTGCAGACGGCCGCCACGCCGATGCACTGGCCAGTCATCTCGCTCGGCCTGCTGGCCGTGCTCGGCGCCCTAGGCGCTGGGATCTGGTGCAACTTTTTCTACGGCATGGCGTTTCCAGCGGTGTTCCTGGTACTGGGAGTGCCGCTGTTGGGAATCGCCTACGGCATGGCGCTGATGTTCGGGCCAGATTTCGCCGCACAGGCTCCGGCCAAGGAGTTCGAGGGCGAATTGTGGAAGGCCATCCTGCTGGTGCTGGCTGGTGTGCTAGCCATGGCCTCGGTGGCAGTGGCAGCGTCAACCCGCTTCGGACAGGTGCTCACGGTGGCGGCGACCCTTGGCATGTTGTTGCTGGGGTTGCTCTCCGATTGGATCATCGGACGCGAAGTGGCTGAACTGGAACGACTGGCTCAGGCTGGGAGCGTGGCGGTGAATTCAGCCACCCTGTGGTGCTGGAAGGCGGCCTATGCCGCCGTGCCGAACTTCCAGGTGTTCTGGACCGTGGACGCGCTAAACCAAGGCAAGTCAATCCCCGGTTCGTACATCGGCTGGGCTCTGGCCTACGGAGCGCTGGTCACGACTGCCGCGCTGGGGGTGGGAACAGCGCTCTTCCAGCGCCGCGAAGTCGGCTGAATCAGCCGGCGCGCCTCGACGGGCGGATCAGCCGCCAGCGCCTGATCCGCCGCCGCCGCCGCCAGCCCCGCGCCGGGCCTTGCGCAGGTCGGCCAGTTCCTTCTCCATCCGCTTCAACTCCCGCTCGAGGTCATCCTTGCGAGCATTGATGTTCAGTTCCCACTGAATGACCGACCAGGCCCGGTCGTACCAGCCGAGGAATTCCTTGAAGAGCTGGATGCGCGTTCCCAGAATCACCACCGGATCACCACTGGCCTGATTCTTGTACTCCATCTCGTCCCAAATGCGCGGGACCCGTTCCTTGCACTGGCTCATGGTGCGCTGCCAGCGTTCGTAGATCGCCTGGCCTTCCTTGTTGACCTCGTAGGTTCCCTCGGGCCAGCCGACAATCCTCATCAAGTCCGGAAGCGTGGCGGCAGTGCCCTTGGAGAAGCCGCAGTGCTCGGCGTTGGAGGCGTTGAAGTCAAGGTTCTCGTTGGCATCGGAGAGATCGAACTCGCCTTCGAGAGTTTTGTACCAAGTGACCTTGCCGGTCTCGGGGTCCTTGTCGTAGGAGAGCTCATACTCCTTGTTCACCATGCAGCGACCGAGGTGCTTCTCGTGGCCGTTCTCCTCCATGACCCGCTCTAGGTTCTGCATCCAATACTCGTTGGCCGCCCCGGTCACCGCAGTCAGCCCCTGGATCATGGTGATGGAGCCGAGCGAGCCGGTCGGGAGGAAGTAGACCTCTTCCGCCTGTACGCCGGTGAATGCCCCGCCCGAGATCGCCTTCTCGATCCACGAGATCAGGCGGTGCTTAGTGCGCAGCCGCTGCAGCGTCTTCTCGATCTGGTCGCCTTCGATCACCAAACCACCGTTGGAGTTCACCCGCAGGATGATGAGTTGGCCCTCGCCGAAGGAGTCGGCCACCTTCTCGATGGCTTCCATTTCATTGTGCCGTAGGCCCACACCGACCATGCCATCCACCGGCAGGATGAAGACCTGCCGCTTGGCGCCGGTGGCGGTGCCGGGCGCAACTGCTGCCGCCCCGGGCGCAGTGGTGGCGCCAGTCTGTGCCGCCGCATCTTCGGGCTGGTCGGCCACATCAGCCGCACCGCCGAGAGTGGTCATAGACAGGATGTCGGTGGCGTAAACCGTCTTGCGAGTTGGCTTGCCGGCTGAACTCACCTCCATAGTCAAGAGCTTGCCGTCCAGCTTCAGGAAAGCGCCCTCATAAGTGCGCTCCACCCCGGACTCCTTGACGACCACCCGCACCTGTGCGCCGGTGTCACCCCGCCAGACTTTTCCGCCAGCGATGCGAACATCGGCCGCGCCGACCAAAGTACTGAACAGCCCGAAACTGAGGGTGAGGGCGGCAATAGTGTGGCGATGGGGATTCATGTTCGTGTTCCCTTGAATAACCAGTGGACTGACTAACGACCGAGGCCGTGACCGCTGCCGCCCCCGCCGCCGCCACCGCCGCTATTCCCCCGATTGCTGCGGATACCGCGGATCTGCTCGCCAAGGCGGCCAATCATCCCATCGAGCCCGAGCATGTCTAGGCCATGCTCCATGCGCAGGCGGGTGGCGACTGCCGGGTAGCGCTCCATGTAATTCTTGATCTTCTCCAGCGCCGCCTTGGCCAGTCCGAGGTACTTCAGAGCCTCGTCTCCGGAGGCGTTGCCCTGATGCTCCTCATAGTCCCGCAGCAACCCTTCGCAGCGCAGGTAGGCCTTGCGCCAGTCGATGATGTACTTGCGGACGGTTTCCTTGCCGTCTCCGTTGACCTGAACCCAATGACGGTGGCCGAGCTGGAACATGAGTTCGTCCAGATCGTCGGCGATTCCGTCGCAGAGGCCGAGTTCTTCGGCCCGGTCAGCGGTGAAGTTGGCTACATCCTTGTCGGTGTCATCGACCACCCAGAGTCCGGTGGTGTCGTTCAGCCAGACGATCTTGCGACCATCCCAGCGAGCGCTGAGTTGCTTCTCCGGCCGCATCATGGCGATGCCCAACTCCAGCGGGTAGCCGCCCTGCTGCAGGAAGCCGTTGGAGATGGCCACGAATGCTTCGCGGAACTTGGCCTTCACCTGCGGATCATCGGGGAAGGCCCGCTCCATCACTCGCATCAGACCGCCCAGTCGGGCCGTGGAGGACATGTACATCTGCGGCCAACTCAATGCCAGCAGCGAGCCGAACCCGATTGAGTCGCGCACCCACATGATCTGGTGCGCGTCGTCGTACCCGGTTTCCTCGCGCAGCTTGTGGACCATGCGGCGCATCGGGTCGTCCTCGAACAGGCCCATCTCCGAGCGTTCCTTGTTGGCACCGAGGTGGTACTTGGTGCCAAGGTCGGACGAGTAAAGCTCGTAGACGATCAGGTCAGGCTTCTGCAGTTTGATGTCATCGATGATCTCTTCATAGAGACTGGCGCGGCCCCCCTCGTTGAGGCCGGGAATATCTGTGCCCAGCTGGCCGCAGCAGTCGACTTCGGCCAG
>SYPI01000003.1 GCA_005804005.1 Planctomycetia bacterium | reverse complement strand
GCTGGTCACCATGAGTCCACGCGAAGACCTCTGGGAGTTGGAACCACTGCGGCGCTTCGTCGCCGCCATCCGCCGCGTCAGTCCCCACGCCACCGGAGTGCCGATCACTCAGTACGAGTCGCTTGAGGACATGCGCGGCGCATTCACCTTCATGTCGCTGGGGTCGCTGGCGCTGGTGGCCCTGATCGTGTGGTTGGACCTGCGCAGCGCCGCGGCCACCGCCACCTGCATGGGGTGCCTGATTCTGGCCTTGCTCTGGACGCTGGGGGCCATGGCGGCGCTGGGAATGTCGCTCAATCTGGCCAACTTCTTCGGAGTGCCGATGCTCATCGGACTGGGAGTGGACGGCGCGGTGCACATTCTGCATCGCTGGCGGGAGAACCATGGCGCGGACGGCCTCGGTTCGACCCCTCGGGCCGTGGCCCTCACTCTGGTCTCGACTGCCATCGGATTCGGCGTGCTGGTCTTCGCGGAACATCGCGGCCTGCAGAGTCTGGGCTGGATCATGCTGATTGGTACTGCGGCGACACTGGTCGCGGCAATCGGCGTGCTGCCGGCTCTGCTGGCGGCGTTCCCGAGACTGGCTGGTTCAACTCAGGGCGAGTCGCGCTCGGCGGTGTAGCCGAGTTTCTTGATGGCCGCTTCGACCTTTGACTCGGCCGCCGGCTCGGACACATCAATCTGGGCGGTTGAGCCAGGCAGATCAACGCGACAGGAGATGACCCCGGGCACCAGTTCCACTTCAGCCCTGATCGCATCGACGCACCCCTGGCAGTGCATTCCCCTGACTCGGTAGTTCAAAGTCTCCGCCACGACTTGATTGCTCGGCGCATCCGTACAGGCACCGGCGAGCAGGGCCATCAGCAGCATCCGTCTCACGAGCCACCCTTCCCCTGCCGTCTGGCGAGGTAGTCGGCGAACTGTCTGGTCACTTCGGCGGTGGCGGCATCCAGCGGCTGCTTCAGGCGCGCCCCGGCCGCCTGCACATGCCCACCGCCGCCGAATCTGGCCGCAAACTCATTCATGTCGTGAGTGATGCAGCCAGCCTGCGGCCCCTTGCAGCGGAAACTAATCTTGGTAATGCCGGGCTCGGTTTCAGTCAGCAGCATGGCAACGCGCACGCTGCCCACGCAGAGCGGCTCGTTCACCGCCCCACCGAGGTCATTGGAGTTGGCTCCGGTGGCGGCGAAGTCGGCGTGTCCGACCCGCATGATGGCCGCCTCTCCGTCGCCGAGGAAACTGAGCGAACTGAGCGCCCGGGCCAGAATGCCCATCCGCTGTGGGCGCTCACTTTCCTCCATCAGCGCGTGGACCCGTTCTTTCTCCGCGCCTTGGGCCAGCAGCCGACTGGCCAGCGCCATCACCGCGGCATCGGCGCTGGCGAAGCGGAACCAACCGGTGTCGGTGGCCAGACCGGCGAAGCAGGCATCGGCGATGGTGAATCCAGGACCGGCTCCGCTGGTCCAGGCAACCCCCAGGGCGTCGATCAACGCGGCGGTTACCTGCGAGGCCGAGGCGCAACCAACCTCCACCACGCGATGCCGGGCGACCTCTTCGCCGCGGGCGTGGTGATCCAGTCCGATGGATGACTCCGACATCGCCTGCAACCAACTGGCCACGCCTTCCAGTTGACTCCGGGCCCCAGTGTCAACCACCACTGCCAAGTCGTAGTCGCCCGCAGCAGGCAGTGGCGGCACGCTGCGACATTCACCGGCGGCGGCCAGAGCCACCACGGTGGGCGAAGCGCCTGGAGTCAGCAGCATGTCGGCTTGCTTGCCCAGCGCGCGGCAGGCGCGCACCACCATCAGTGCGGTTCCCATCGCATCGCCGTCGGGACGATCGTGACTGACCACCCCGATGCGGTTGGCGCTTCGCAGAAGCCCGGTCAGTTCAGCGATGGTCGAGTTGGAGCAATACGGATTCATGCGGCGAACGCCTCGGGACTTTCCCGCACCCGCGCACAATCGCGGCGGATGAGTTCAATAAGTTCAATAGTGCCAGAGCAGACCTGCTGGGAACGAATCCAGCGGCCCAGGTGCAGCCGCAGCGGCCAGCCGTATTCATTGAGCGGAGCGGACCAGTCGAGGATGTGGGCCTCGACGGTGCGCGGCGAGTCGCCGAAGGTTGGTTTGGTGCCAACGCTCACCGCCGCGCGTCGGCGCGAGCCATCGGGTAGTTCGGCGATGGCGCTGTACACGCCGTCGGCCGGCAAGAGCAGCGGGCCAACTTCGAGGTTAGCTGTGGGGAAACCGAGGGTACGGCCGCGCTGGTCGCCGGGCATCACCCGCCCGTCCAAGAGTGGGGCGCGCCCCAACATGCGCCGGGCATCGCTGACGCGGCCCTGCTCTAGGAGCCAGCGAGTGGCGGTGCTACGCGCTGGAACTTCGCTGGCATCCTCGAGGCGGACCAGAAGATCGTTGACTACTTCCACGCTGAAGGAATGCCGCGGGCCCAGTTCCCGCAAAGTCTCGACACTCCCAGCTCGCTTGTGGCCGAAGCGGAAGTCCGGCCCCTCAACAATCACATCAAAGTTCAACTTCGCCCGCAGGCCATTAATGAACTCTTCGGGCTGCTGGGCGAGCAGTCGCTTGGTGCATGGCTCCACTACCACCTCATCGGCGCCGTGCTCACTCAGGAGGTGCTGCCGTTCTCCCATTCGGCTCAATCGCCGTCGAAATGGGCCGCCGAGCGCTTC
>SYPI01000048.1 GCA_005804005.1 Planctomycetia bacterium | reverse complement strand
TGAGGGCGCGCAGGCTGCGCTGCTGGCTATTGATGACCAGCAGGGCGGTGGCGAACTGAATGTGCTGGCCGCAGCTGTCATCCACGGCGAGTCGGCCCTTTCGCAGGTGAACGAGCAGCGCGACATCGCGCAGGTCGCCGCACTGGCTGGCGACGCCTACGCCGACCATGCCGCAGTGATGGAATCGAATGCCCTTCACTTCCTCCAGGAGACGATCGCCCAGGTGGAGGCAAAGGATGCACTGAAGGCTTGGGACGCCGCCGATGCCAGCGTGGCGGCAGCGGAGTCCGCCTTCGACGATGCCACCCGAGCCGGCGCCGAAGCGCAGATCGCTTCGGACGCCGCCAGCGCGGCTCAGTTGCTGGCCGCGTCTACTGGTCCTACCGAGGCGGCTGCCAACGCGGCGCTGGCCGCCGTGGATGCCAACACAGTTTCTGCCGGCGAGTTTGCTGCGGCGGCGGGCGTTGCCAGCAGTGCGTCGGGTGTGGAATCGGCCGGCGCTTCGTTGGCCGCCACTCTTCTGGCATCGCTGGCGCATGGCTCAAACCTGGCGACCGATGCCGCGGCCGTTGCCCAGCAGGTGGCGCTGCGGGCCGACACTCACCGCGCCAATGCTGCGGCGGTGTACGCTCAGGCTCAGGTGATGTCCGCCAGCGCCCACACAATGGCTGATCGCTTCGTCTTCCGGCAGATCGCCGAGTCGGCAGCGCAGGCCGTCAATTGGCACGCCGCCGCCGTGATCTCCCGCGGACTGGCCGATGGTTCTGCCGCGCGCGCCGGAGACTGGGCCGACGCGGCCGTTCAGCAACTGCAACTGCTGCCCGGTGACGGAACCGATCCACGGGACGGCTGAACTGAGTGAGGCAGCGACTCCCCTGGCCAGCCCTTGTTGTTGGACTGACTGCGGGTGCCGCCGTGGGTCTGGCCGATGCGCTGGGGGTCTTCGACAGTCTGGAACTGCGTAGCGTCGACTGGCGCTATGCCGCGGGCCGCAAGGCGGCCGAGCCGATGTCCGATGAAGTACGGCTGGTGGGCATCGATGATGCCAGCCTCGACAGCATTGGCCGTTGGCCTTGGCCGCGCGCCACGCTGGCGCTGGTAGTCGAAGAATTGGTTCGCGCCGGGGCCCGTACGGTCGCTCTCGATCTTCTACTGACCGAGTCCGAGGCGGCCGAGTCGGCCGAACCAGACGCGGTGAGCCCGGATGTTCGACTGGCCGACGCACTGCGGGGCACCCGCGGCGTGCTGGGGATTCATCTGGAAGAGAACGATGGTCTCGATGCCATCTGGCAGACGCCAGCTGGCGCGAAATCGCTCGGCAGTTTGCTAACGCTTCTGGGTCAGGAGATTGACGTCGATCCCGACAACGCGGCGCAGCGGGTAGGGCTCGCTCCAGAACTGCGCGAGCGATTTCTGGCACGGCCGCTGGAGTTCAAGGCCATGGCCGCTTGGATGCGGGCGCGGGAACTCGCTCAAGCCGGACGGTTGGGCACGCTCGATGAGTTTGTGGCCGAGTGCATGGGCGGAAGATCGCTGGCATCTTTCGACGCGTTGGGTCCGGTGCAGCGAGCCTGGGCCCGAGCCCGGGCTTGGGAGAGATTGCAGCACCTGCACCGCAGTGCGCCGCCGGGTGGAACACATCGCGATGCGCCACCGGTGTCGGTCCTAGCCGAAGCGGCATCGGGCGCTGGGGTGGTGACCAGCGATGCTTACGACATCGACGGCGCGAAGCGGCGCACTAGGCCGTTGTGGGTATCACCATCCGGCGAGGCCTTGCAGTTTGGATTGGCCGCGGCGGCGACCCACATGGGCCTTCCGCCGGACGCGGTGCTCATCGAGGGCGATCGGATCCGGATCGGCGAGGCCCGCATTCCCCTGCAGGACGGCCGCTTCGTGCTCGACTGGCCGACGACCACCTTTGCTGGTTTTCCGGCGCTGGCGTCGGAGAGCAACTCTGCCGAGCGGGTCGCAATTTCAATCGCCCGGCTGGTGAGTTTGGGTCGCGAGCGAGCCCGGCTGGCCGCATTCGAACGAGAGGCCAGTGAGAGTCTGCGAACTCTGGCCGTCAAGGCTGGCGCGGACCCGGCACGACTGGCGACTCCCGACGGCCAAGCGGGGGTGAAGCAGGCGATTGAAGACTGGTCGTTTGACCTCAACCCCAGCGATCCGGCGCAGGCGGCGGATGCTCGTGCCGCGGAGCGACTGATGCAGGTGAGCGCCTGGGCGAATGAAGGGCGCGGGGTCATCGACGCCGCCAGCGCTGAGGTGCGCGAGGCGGTGCAGGACCGGCTGGTGTTTGTTGGTTGGACGGCCACCGGCGCCTTGGCCGATCAGGTTCAGACCCCGTATGGCCCGCGCACTCCGGGAGTGTTCGTGCACGCTGTGGTGGCCGACATGGCGATCGCCCGACACGCCAGGCGCGACGCAACAGCATGGGACTCCGCCCTAGCGATCAGCACCCTGACGCTGCTCTGCGCCTTGGCCGCGGCGCGACTGGGCGGATGGTGGTCTTTCTTGATGGTGGCGGCAATGCTGGCTGGGTACTTCTGGGCGGCGGGATTACTGGCCTTCGAATCGATGCGCACCGTGTATCCGTTGGTGGCACCGATCAGTGCTGGCGCTGCGAGTTGGGTGGCTGGCACGGCCGCATTGGCGGTGATCGCCGCTCGCGAGCGGTCGCGCGTCACCCGCCAGTTCGCCGCGCGGGTTGCCCCGCAGTTGGTTGAACGGTTGGCGCAGGATCCGGACTCCCTCAGCATGACGGGCTCTTCGCGCGAGATCACTACCCTCTTTGGCGATCTGGCTGGGTTCACGGCCATTGCCGAGCGGCTCGGAGGGCCGGAGGTTGTGGCCACGCTGAATCGATACATGAGCCGTCTGACTGACGAACTGGTCACGCGCGAGGCGTATGTGAACAAGTTTCTGGGCGACGGAATCATGGCCTTCTGGAGCGCCTTCGGTGACGACGAGTTTCAGGAACGCCGCGCTTGCGAGGCGGCGGTGGCCTGCCAGCAGGCGGTCGAGGAACTTGGGGCGGCGATTGGCGGTGACGGCCCGCGCATCTCCCTGCGATTGGGGATCGCGACCGGCCATGCGGTAGTCGGCGACTGCGGAGCGCCGCCGAAACTGAACGACTACACCGCCATCGGCAACGCAGTGAATCTGGCGGCGCGGCTGGAGAGCGCCAACAAGCAGTTCGGCACCCGGATTCTGATCGACGCGCAGACGGCCAGCGGATTGGCTGGGACGAGCATCCGCACCCGCACACTCGGACAGGTCACGGTGGTGGGGCAGTCGCGGCCGGTAGAGGTGCTGGCGGTGGTGGATTCAGCGGTCACCGAGGAGGACCTGGCGCTGTCCGCCGAGGCAGTGGCCCACTTCGCGGCCCGCCGCTTCCCCGAGAGTCAGGCGAGTTGGCGGTTGCATGTTGAGCGATTCGGTGCCTCAAAGATCTCTGAGACCTTCCTGACGGCGATCGCCGAGGGAATCGGTGTGGCTGACGGCGTGCTTCACTTGCGCGCCAAGTGAGCGCCCCAGATTCGCGGGGTTAGCCGAATAATCCGAGCATTCGCGCCGCCAGCACCAGCAGCAGCAGTCCGAAGCCCAGCGCCGCCTTGCGGGGCGAGACGCGGTGCAACAGGTGCGTCCCCAGTTGTGCGCCGAGGATGGCGGTGGGGGCGAGCATCAGCGACATCGTGGCAACCGCGCTCAGCGTCACCGGTGCGCCCCCGTCAGCCACCGCGCCGTTGGCCACCGAGGCTAGTTTGGTGGCGCCAGCCAGCAGGAGTGTGGGCAGGATGGTCGCGGCGCTGGTGCCGACGGCCTGGCGGATTGGCAGTTTCAGGGCGATGCGGAAGATCGGTACGGCAACCGTTCCGCCGCCGATTCCCAGCAGGCCGCTGAGAGAGCCGATGGCCACCCCGATGGCCGGACAGCGCCAGGCGAGTGGCGGGGTCGGAGCGTGCTCGTTGTCGGCGTGGTGGCTGGCGCGGCGGAAACTAACGATTTCGTAGCCAGCGACATACACGAGGAAGCAGGCGAAGGCCACCTCGAACGCGCGCGAGGAGACCGAGTTGCTGGCCAGCGACAACAGTACTCCTGCCGGCAGACTGGCAATGATGGTGCGCCAGACCACCGGCTTCACGATTGCCTTCGCGCGGCGGTGGCGGGGCAAACTGGCCGCCGCAACACAGGCGCCCACCACGAAACTCGTCGTCTGGTAGAGCTGTGGCTGACTGCCGATTGCCAGCGTCAAGGCGGGGATAAGCAGTACGCCGCCGCCGAGTCCAAAGAAACCACCCAGGATGCCGACTGCTAGGCCGGTGGGCAGAAGCAGCAGGGCGGAGCCGAGGTCCATCGGTGAGAGAGGCTAGTGGAATTGCAGAGAGACGGGACCAGTTGGCGTTGCCGTGGGGCCCGCCGCGTAGGGTGGCGCCGTGTCCAGTCGCTGCTTGAGCTGCATCCTGGCCGGAGTGGAGGCTTCGCTGTGCGAGATCGAGGTGATCGCCTCGCCGCGCGGTCTGCCCCAGACCACGATCGTCGGTCTGCCCGATGCGGCAGTGCGTGAATCGCAGGAGCGCATTCGCAGCGCGGTGGTGGCGTGCGGGCTCGATGTGCCGCGGCATCATGTCACCATCAATCTGGCGCCAGCCGATCGGCGCAAGGAGGGGGTGTTCTACGACCTGCCCATCGCCATGGCGCTGCTCGACGCTGGAGGCGCGCTCATCCCGCAGCGCTCCGACGCGCCCAGGCTCGTCGATTGGCTGCTGGCCGGTGAACTGGCCCTCGATGGGCGCCTGCGCAGCGTTCGCGGCGGCTGCCCGACCGCGATCATGGCCGCCCAGCAAGGGCTGCGGGGAGTCATCCTGCCCCCGGAGTCGGCGAACGAGGCGGCGCTGGTGCCCACCGTCGAGGTGCGCACCGCAAGTCACCTCAGCGAAGTGATTGCTTTCTTCCAAGGTCGCGGTGAACTCAGCGTGGTTGGACCACCGGCCGCGGAGCCGGGAGTGGGGCAGCGCTCAATCCACGCTGACTACGCCGATGTCCGTGGGCAGGAAGGGGCCAAGCGATCACTGGCCATCGCCGCCGCCGGGGCGCACAATGTGTTGCTCATCGGTCCGCCGGGTTGCGGCAAGACCATGATGGCTCGGGCGCTGCCGGGCATTCTTCCGGCGTTGACCATTCCAGAGTCGCTCGATGTGATGCGGGTCTACTCAGCGGCCGGGCTGCGAGTGGATCGCCTCGGTGGTCGGCCGCTGCGGCCGGTGCGCAGCCCGCACCACGGTGCCAGCGCCGCCGCGCTGATCGGCGGGGGGCGCATTGTGCGCCCGGGTGAAGCAACTCTGGCCCATCACGGGGTGCTGTTCCTGGACGAACTCCCCGAGTTCCCTCGCAATGTGCTCGAGAGTCTGCGCGAGGTGCTCGAGTCGGGTGAGGTGGAGATCGCCCGGGTTTCGGGCTCGGTGCGCATGCCAGCTCGTTTCCAACTGGTCGCGGCGATGAACCCGAGTCGGCGCGGACATCGGCGGCCTGGTGTGGCCGATGCCGACACGGCCACATACATGGCGCGGGTCAGCGCCCCTCTCTTGGACCGCATCGACTTGCATGTAGAAGTGCCGCGCGTTCCGGGTCGCGACCTGGCCCGGCGAACTCGGCGCGGAGCCAGCAGCGCTGAGCTGGCTGAATTGGTGGCGCGGGCCCGGGCAGTGCAGGAGAACCGGCAGGGGCGGGGGTTGTTGAACGCGCACCTGGCACACGGCCAACTCGATTCAGTTTGCGCGATGGGACACGAGGCGGGGGCGTTCTTGGCCGATGCGTTGGCCAGTCTGGGATTGAGTGCCCGCGGCTACGACAAGGCCCGGCGCATCGCTCGATCAATCGCCGACCTCGATGGCGCCGCGGATATCGCTCTGGAACATGTGGCCGAAGCGGTGCAGTATCGACTGCTCGATCGAACTGATGGCCTGCCGCTGCAGGAACCGGTTAGTCGGGCACCGCTGGCGCAAAGCCGCGGCGCATCGAGTTCTCACAGCATGAGCGGGGGTCGGTGAAGTTGCGCAGGTAGTCGGCGCCGCCAGCCTTGGTGCCGCCGCCGGAGAGGCCAAATCCGCCGAAGGGCTGGCGGCCGACCAGCGCGCCGGTGATGGAGCGGTTGAGATAGAGATTGCCGACATGGAACTCGCGCCTGCTGCGTTCCAGATGCGATGGCTTGCGAGTGAACACGCCGCCGGTAAGCCGGTATTCACTGTCGTTGGCGACTTCGAGGGCCTCATCGAAACTGGCCACGCGAATCACTGCCAGGACCGGGCCGAAAATCTCCTCGCGGGCCAGTGGGTCGTTGGGCGACACGCCGCTGAAGATGGTCGGACCAACGAACGGTTTGCCGACTTGGGCCTCAAGACCGCTGGGAACATCCATGCGCAGGGCGAGCTTTGCCGAGAGCGTGCCAGCCTCGACCATGGCGCGAATCTTCTGGGCGGCAGCTGGGTCGATCACCGGGCCGACATCTGTGCCTGGCAAACGCGGGTCGCCCACGGTGAGGCTGCGCGTTGACTCCACCAGCCGGTGCAGGAACGCGTCGTGGCAGGAGCCGAGCACGATCGCCCGGCTGCACGCCGAGCACTTCTGGCCGGCAAAGCCGAAGGCCGACTGGCGCACCCCCAGCACCGCTTCGTCCAGATCAGCCGAAGCATCCACGATGATGGCGTTCTTGCCGCCCATCTCGCAGACCACGCGCTTGAGTCCGCGCTGGCCGCTGCGCAGTTCCGCTGCGGCACGGGTGATTTCCAGCCCCACCGCCTTGGAGCCGGTGAAGGCAATCGAGAGAACTCGCGGGTCGCGCACTAGTGCCGCGCCGACGGTCTCGCCGGGGCCGGGAACGAATGCCAGACAGTCGCGCGGCACACCGGCCCGCCAGAGGATCTGGCACATCTCGCGGGCGATGCGCGGAGTCTGCTCGGCCGGTTTCACCGCTACGGTGTTGCCCGATACCAGCGCGGCGCTAGTCATGCCGCAGCAGATGGCCAGCGGGAAGTTCCACGGCGAAATGACCGCCGCCACTCCGCGGCCCTGATGCCACACCTCGTCGACCTCGCCGACGAACTTGCCCAGACGCTGCCGGGCCTGATCAAGCGAGGCGCAGCGCGCGTAGTACTCCAGGAAGTCGATCGCCTCGCAGACATCGCCATCGGCTTCGCGCCATGGCTTGCCGGCCTCGATGATGATCGCCGCTGAGAGTTGGTCGCGGCGCTGGCGCATTTCAGCGGCGGCGGCTACCAGCATGTTGGCTCGTTCGGCCCACGGCCGGTCGCGCCAGGCGGGGAATGCGGCCTGCAGCGAGCCGAGTGCGGTCTCGAGCGCCGCCGGGTCAGTGTCTGCGGGTGGCGCCGCCAGCCGCCCGGCAGCGACTGCGTCGGCAAACGCGCTGCGCACCTCGGCGATGGAGAAGTCGCGCGCTGGCTCCGTTGAGAGCGGGGTGTTGCCGCCGATGTCTGGATGGCACGGTGAGAGCGCGTGGCGCGCGGCGACTGCTTCCAGCGCCTGTGAGTGAACTGGCGCAGCGCGATGGGGCGACGCCAGTAACTGTTCATCAGACACGCCGTCGAAGAAGCCAGCCTTCAGCCACGACTCGTTGGAAGTGTTCTCAAGCAGCCGCCGCACCAAGTAGCCCATCCCCGGCACCATTTCTCCGACCGGCACATACTCGCGTAGCCGCAGGCCCATCGAGCGGGCCGCCTCCTTGAGCGAGTCGCCCATGCCGTGAAGCATCTGCAACTCCAGCGCCGACTCCGGCAGTCCCGCTTCTTCCAACGCCGCCAGTGCCGCGGCGATGGAGCGGGCGTTGTGCGAACCTAGGGCCAACTTCACCCCACCCACCCCGGCGTGCTGCGGGGTCTGGGCGATGAATCGCCCCGCCATGCGCTCGAAGCAGGCATCGGTGTCATGCTTGGCCGCCCAAACCGGGGATGGCCAGCCGGCCTGCTCGGCCGAGATAGTTTCGTAATCCCAATATGCGCCCTTCACCAGCCGCACCGTCACCTGCCGCCCGGTGCGCGCCGCCCAGGCGCAGAGGCGCTCTGCATCCTCGTCGCCGCTGCGCAAGTATGCCTGCAGCGCCAGCCCGCCCTGAAACTCGACCTTTTCGCAGCAGCGCTGGAACAACTCGATCGTCAGGTCCTTCAAGGCGCGTTGCTCGATGTCGAAGTTGACGAACACGCCATGACGGCGGGCCGTCTCGAGCACGGGCAAGATCGACTCCATCAACCCGGCGATCGAGCCGTTGACATCGAGCGGATCAGTGTGCGGGAACAGGGACGAAATCTTGATTGAGACATTCACTCGCGGCAGGGCGCCGAGGTGATCGCTCTCCAGCACCGGCTGTGCTGGCCAAGCCGCTGCTGCGCGGGGCAGAGTCTCGACCAGATCGAGGTACTTGGCGCGGTATGCATCAGCCTCTTCGTAACTGAGGCAGGCTTCTCCGAGCAGGTCTACGCTGAAGCAGTAGCCGCGCCTCCAGAGTGCCTCTAGCTGAGGCAGTGCGGCCGCGGCATCGCGCCCGGCGATGAATGTCCCAGCCATTGATTCGATCTGGCCGGTCATGGTGCGGGTGAACAACCCCTTGGCCAAGCCACCCGCCTTCAGTGACAGATCCATCCACGCCGGCACCCTCACCCCCGGCTGGGTCATTGAGTCCAGCAGGTGATCGTGCACCTGATCGCTGCCCCGCAGCGATGGGAAGGCGTCTACGAACCGGAACAGTTCAACCTTGAACGCCTCGTCCTTGAGAGCCCAGTCCATCAGTTTCTGCGACCAGAGGGCGCCGGAGAGCAGCGAGGCACTCTGGGAGCGCGCTGCCGTCAGCAGGCGCGTGCCGTGATGGATGATGCGCGCCTCTGGGCCCGCGCCGCTGGCGGCCGGGCTACTGGGCGGGCTGGGGCGCGGAACTGGGGCTGGAGTTTGCCGACGGAACCAAGTGGAGGGTCGCATGCGAATGGCGCCGATCGGCGAGTGGGCGAGTATAGGGGTGGGGGAGAGCCCTTATGATCGCACCGATGCGACCGATAGCCGCCGTTGCTGTAGCGAGTTGTCTAGCGGCATGTGTGACTGTTCCCCGAGCGCCTCAAGCCGAAACTACCCCCGCGCCGGCACCGTCGGCCGCAACTCTCCAGCCGTTCGTGCAGCAGATCGCCGGTTCGGCGGTGTCATTCGAGATGGTGCCCCTTCCCGCTAGCCCGGATGGTTCGATCCGGGCTTGTTGGGTCGGGAAGACCGAAGTTCCGTGGGAACTGTTTGACATCTGCGTCTTCAAGCTCGACCAGAAGGCCGGAGTTCCGGGCGCCGCAGATGCGGTGACTCGGCCGACCAAGCCGTACATCTCGGTGGATCGCGGCTTCGGCCACAACGGCTGGCCTGCGATCAGCATGAGCTTCCGCGGGGCCACCGCCTTCTGCGAGTGGCTCAGCGCGATGACCGGTCGCCACTACCGCCTTCCGAGTGTTGCGGAGTGGGAGTACATCTGCGGCCGTGCTGGCATCGATGCCAGTGAGCTGCCCGCGGCGGCCTGGTACGCGACCAACGCCAAAGGGCGAACGCACAAGGTGGCTTCGGCGACTGCCGACGATAGCGGCCTGCATGACATCTACGGGAATGTTGGCGAGTGGGCGGTGCAGAGCGACGGCGTCGGCGTAGTAGTAGGCGGCTGCTTCAGCGATGACGCGGCGCATGTGGGTTGCGCCGCACGCGCCGCCGATACTCCGGCGTGGAACGACAGCGATCCGCAGTTTCCCAAGAGTCAGTGGTGGCTGGCCGATGCCAACTTCGTGGGCATGCGGCTGATTTGCGAACAGGAGAAATGATGAACAGGCGAAACTTCATTCAGGGCGTGGCTTCTTCGATCACCGTGGCGGCGTCGGTTTCGGCCGCGCCCGTGAGGACACCGCGCCCCCGCCGCGTCATCAATTCGGCCGCACCGCGGGGCGACACCCTTACGGTCGGCGTCATCGGCTGCGGCGGCCGCGGCAGCGGTGCGGCCGCCAATATTCTCGAGGCCTCGCCCGACACCAAGATCATCGCCCTCGGCGACGCCTTTCCTGACCGCTTGGCATCGTCGCGCGAAAACCTCGCCAAACTCGGCGAGCGCGGCACGGTTGCTGAGAGCTCGTGCTTCACCGGCCTGGATGCCTACAAGGCGGTGCTGGCCACCGACTGCGATGTGGTGATTCTGGCCACGCCGCCGGGCTTCCGGCCGATTCACTTCGCGGCGGCCGTAGAGGCGGGCAAGCATGTGTTCGCCGAGAAGCCGGTGGCGGTGGATGCTCCGGGTATCCGTTCTTTCATTGACTCGGCCCACCGGGCCACCGAGCGCAAACTCTCGGTGGTGGCCGGTACTCAGCGCCGCCACGAAGCCTGCTACCTCGAGGCGATGGACCTGATTCACAACGGAGCGATCGGCCGCCCGCTCAGCGCCCGGGTGTTCTGGAACATGGGCGGGCTGTGGTCAGTTGAGCCGCGCTCCGACCGGAGCGATGTTGAGAACCAGATGCGCAACTGGCTCTACTACACCTGGCTGTCAGGGGATCACATCGTCGAGCAGCATGTGCACAACCTGGATGTCGCCAACTGGGCCTTTGAAGGGCTGCCAACCCATGTGGTCTCAGTCGGCGGGCGGCAGGCGCGCACCGCGCCGATCTACGGCAACATCTTCGATCACTTCGGCAGCGACCTGAACTACGGTGACGGCCGCTTCGCGCTGTCAATGGCCCGGCAGCAGGAGGGCACTCCAGGCCGGGTGGAAGAGTTCATCCACGGCGAGAAGGGAGTGGCCTTCCTCACCAGCGGATCAGCACGAATTGAGGGCGAGAACCCCTGGCAGTTCAGCGGCAAACAGCGCAATCCGTATGTGCAGGAGCACATCGATCTGATTGCTTCGATCCGCGGCGGGGCTTACCTGAACGAAGCCGAGCGCGTGGCTCAGTCGACCATGACCGCCATCATGTGCCGCATGGCCGCCTACACCGGGGCCGAACTTGATTGGGGGCAGGCGCTGGGTTCGACTGAACTGCTGATGCCACAGTCGATCAGCTTCGGCCCACTGGCGGTGGCGCCAGTGGCCATTCCCGGCAAGACGGTCTTCGCCTAAGAACGCGCCAGCGCGGCGCGCAGGGCGTTGAAGGTCACCTGACCCGGACTGAGGGTGTCCAGAGCCGCAGCCATCCGCCGCAGCGGCACATCGATGATCTCGCGGGCGCTGGCCTCGGCCAACTGTTCCTTGATTGCCGGCACATAGCCCCCGCGCACGCCGATGAAAGGGAATCCGGCCGCCAGCGCCGCGCAGCGATCCAGTTCTGAGTCGCCGATCATCCAAGGCTGTTTCGCGCCGCATCGCCGCGCGGCTTCCATCAGCGGCGCGGCATCTGGCTTACGCGTTGGCAGCGTGTCGCCGCCGATTACCACCTCAATGCGATTGGCCAGCCCCAGATGCTCGAGGATCTGACACGATGCAGCCTGTGGCTTGTTGGAAGCGACGGCGGCGCGAATCCCCAGGCGCTGCATGACGGTGAAGATCTGCGTGGCACCGTCGGTCAGTGTGGTGTGATTGCAGCAGCAGTCGGCGTAATGCCCCAGAAACATCTTGAGAGCTGTGGCAGTTTGCGCGGCGCTGGGGGTGATCCCCGAACCCCAGTGCAAGGCGCGGGCCACCAGCACCGTTGCACCGTCGCCGATCCACCCGCGCACATGGCCGACGCCTGCGCGCGGATACCCCAGACCGGCCAGGGTGTAGTCGACTGCCTCAGCAATGTCGATCGCTGACTCGAGGAGGGTTCCGTCGAGATCAAAGATGAACAGATCAGCGCTCTGCGTTAGTCGTGATTGGTCCACGCGGGAAACTCCGGGCTGGTCGCAGTCACTCTATCCGCGCCTTGCACGGCAGTCACCCGCCAGCGGATGCAGTTGGGAGCGAGCGTGCGGGCGTACTCAGGCCCCGCCACGCACAGGGCGCTAGCCCAGGCATCGGCGGTGGCGCCGTCGGCGGCGATCACTGTTACTGCGGTGGGGCGGTTCAGCGGGTTCCCGGTACGCGGGTCGATGATGTGGCCAACGGGCCGACCTTGAACGAACGCCGACTGTTCGCGGTCCCCGCTGGTGGAGATGGCTACCTCGCTCAGCGTGACTCGGATGGGCGGCAGGAGCCCGTCATCAATGGTGACCTCCCAGCCCGACCGCCCCGGCGGCGGTGTCCCACAGCGGATGTCTCCGCCGACGGCCACCAACGAGTCGGGGTGACCGCCGGCCTGCAGCAGTCGATACGCCTCCTCGGCGGCGAATCCCTTGCCGATCGCACCCAGATCGATCGGAACGATCTCGGAGTCGATGGTGATTTGGCATGCGGATGAATCAAGTTGCAGGTGGCGACACCCGCTCTCGCGGCGGGCAGCCTCCAGTTGGCCGGCAGTGGGAAAGACTCCAGTGCGTCGGGCCTCTCTCCAGACGACGACCAGCGGCCGAAGCGCTGGATCAAACAGTCCGTCACTCTCCCGGTTCACCTGCAGCCCGGTGCGCAGGGCAGCGCAGAGGTCCGGCGAGAGTTTGCGGGGCACGCCAGCCCTGCCTTGCAGACTGGCGAGTTCGCCATCGGGCAGCCAGTCGCTCAGGTCATGGTCCAACTGGTGAATTCGGTCCATCGCCAGCCGGGCCGCCGAGCGAGCCTGCTCCGGGTCGGTGGCGTGGATAGTCAGCGCACACTCGGTGCCCATAGCCATCTCGCGGAATGTGTGGGCAGAACGCTCGGCGCAGCCAGTCACTGCCAGCAGGGCCAGCGTCAGTGGGAGCGCCACGCTCATCGGTCGGGCTCGAAGTCGCGGATTGCCCGGATCTCGTCGAGGCGAGCCATGAAGATGTCCACCAGTTCCGGGTCGAAGTGCTTGCCGCGCTCGGCCTGCAGGTACTCAAGCACCCGCTCTTCGGGCCACGGCTCCTTGTATGAGCGCGGACTGGAGAGCGCGTCGAAGACATCGGCGATCCCGACGATGCGGGGGAACAGGGGAATCTCCTCGCCCCGGCGCCCGCGGTGTTGGCCTTCAACCTCCATCCCCGGATACCCGCCTCCGTCCCATCGCTCATGGTGCAGCAGGGCCACTTCACGGGCGGCTTCGTCGTAGTCGGTGGGCTGTTCCTCGAACAGCATTCCGCCGATCTCAGCGTGGCGCTTGACCTGCTCGAACTCCGCCGGGTCCAGCCGGGCGGGTTTCTTCAAGATGGCATCGGGGACGCCGATCTTGCCGACATCGTGCAACTTGGCGGCGATGCGCAGTCGGTCGCGCTGCCGTTCGAAGTCGGCGCCGAGCAGCCCGCGCCGCCGGGCCCACTCTTCGAACAGCACCGCCGAGTAACCGGCCACCCGCTCGACATGCGCGCCCGTCTCGCTGGGATCGCGGATTTCTGCCATGCGAATCATGCGCAGGATGATCGACTCGGTCATCTGGGTGCGTTCGAGCGCTACCGAGGCCACGCTGCCGAAGTGTTCCAAGAGCGCGGCATCCTGCGGGGTGAACAGGCGGCCTTGCTGGCCGTGGCGATCGGTGGCATTGATGAGTTCGATCACGCCCAGTACCCGATTGGCCCGCAGTTTCAGCGCCACCGCCAGCATGGTGGTAGTGCGATAGCCAAGCAGTTGGTCGAACGAGGGGTCGAATCGGTAGGGGAGCGCCGGGTCGACCCTGTGGCAGTCATCCAGCTTGACCGGCTCGCCGGAGAGGGCTACCCAGCCAGCGATCGAGCGGTCACTGATCGGCACGCGGTAGCTGGCGAATCGCGGGGTCGAGCCGCTGGCAGTGCGGCGGGCCAGAGTCTCATTCTGGCAATAGGCGAAGCGCAGCGAATCGCCTTCGCGGATGAAGATCGTGCCGGCATCGGCGCCGATCATCCCCCGCGCCTCAGAGAGGATGCGCTCCATGAGGGTGTGGAAGTCCTGGATTTGGGCCAGAGCGTGGCCCAGATGCAGCAGCCCGGAGAGCCGCTGCCGCAGTGAGTCGGTATCCCCTTTGGACTGTGGCTGTTCTGCAATCTGGGTGCGCAGGTGTTCGATTTCACTGCGCGCCTGAGCCAGCCCGTGCAGAGCCTCGTTGCGCTGCACCAGGTGGCGGTAGTGCTCGGCGAGAGTGTTCACGCGCGCCCGGATTTCTTCGGCGTTGTCGTCGAGCGCCACGATGTCGCCGACTCCCGCCGCCAGTGCTTGGGCGCGGATGGTGGCCGTGGCCGGAGCGACCATCAGCACCGGGACCGCATCGGCCTCAATCGAGTGGCGCAAGTGCTTCACTGCGTCTATGGCTGGTTCGATCGGCCCGCGAACTACTAGCACCACCACGGCGGGCCGGGTGCGCACGATGGTGTCCAGAAGGTCAGTCAGTCGGGTGCAGCCAACTACCTGCAAGTTGGCCGGTGGCCCCGAGAGAAGCCCGGCGATGCCGTGGTCCGTGCGGTAATCCGCTTCCAGAACCAGAATGATCGGATGCGCCCCCGGAATGGAAGTGTCAGGGGCCATCATGGACGATTCTAGGGCGAAGTCGCCGCGCCGCTGCTCATGTGCCCGAGTCCCGCCCCGGGCGGCTCTGGGTGGTGGCGTGGTGTGCCATGCTGGCCACACTGCCACTGGCCGGAGGCTCG
>SYPI01000047.1 GCA_005804005.1 Planctomycetia bacterium | reverse complement strand
GTTCCACGGGAGTGAATCCGAGAAATGAGGCAAACATGATCGGCAGAGTGGCGGTCAGGACTCCCCCGGTTGCTCGGTCGGCAAAGGTCATGGCCATCGGCGGCCAGGAGATTCCGCGAGCACCGTCATCGCGCTCACTCAACGGAGTCGGCGCGGCGCCGTGTGTGAATAGGTCGCGCCAACTCCATCCAGCCAATCCAACCAGTAAGCAAGCGGCGGCCGCCATCGGAAAGACAGTCGTCGCACCACCCAGCTTGGTGGCAACGCCGCCAAGCACTACTCCCACAGCCAAGCCGAGGGTGAGGGCGGTTGATGCCGCCCCAAGGGCCAGCCCCAGCCCATGACCTGCCCGGCGACGCACTGCTTCAAACAGCGCGGCGAAGACGATGACATCGGTCACTCCTTCAACCGCGCGCAGGGCGAGCGTGGCCCCGAATCCAACCGGACTCCACATCGCCAGCAACAACGCCGCATCCAGCAGTGATGCGCTGACCAGCAGCGCCCGCAGCGACATCCGCCGCCGCAGCAGCGCCAGCACCGGCAGGGCCACCAGCGCTCCGGGCAGATTGATGGCCATGAACGCCTGCGCCCACGGCGCCGAAACACCGTAGCGATCCACGAATAAGTCCTTCAACACAGCGACAACGATGGTGTCTGGGATCGCCGAGACGAAAACTAAGGCGGCCAACCGCCAGCCGAATGCCATGGTGAGAGACTAGATGGCCCGGCGGCGTACACTCCGCCCCCCATGGCTCTCTCGAAGGTCTATCCGACCGCTGCCGCCGCGCTCGACGGACTCGTTCGCGATGGCATGACGATCGCGGTGGGCGGATTCGGTCTCTGCGGGATCCCCGAGCAACTGATTCTGGCTCTGCGCGACAGCGGCAAGACGGGGCTGGTGGCCGTCAGCAACAACGCCGGTGTCGATGACTGGGGCCTAGGTCTGCTCCTGCAGACTCGGCAGATTCGCAAGATGGTCTCCAGTTATGTGGGGGAGAACGCCGAATTCGAACGCCAGTTCATGTCCGGTGAACTGGAGCTGGAGTTCACCCCTCAAGGCACCCTTGCGGAACGCCTACGCGCTGGTGGCGCGGGGATACCCGCCTTCTACACCCCCACCGGCGTCGGGACCGTGGTTGCCCAAGGTAAGCCCCACGAGGTGTTCGATGGCCAGACCTACGTACTCGAGCGGGGCATCCGGGCCGATCTTTCGCTCGTGAAAGCCTGGCGCGCCGACGAAGCCGGCAACCTCGTCTACCGGCGCACAGCGAGGAACTTCAATCCGATGATCGCCTCCGCCGGGCGAGTGACGGTTGCCGAGGTCGAAGAGGTTGTGCCGATCGGGTCGCTCGACCCGGAGAACATCCATACACCCGGGATCTTCGTCGACCGGGTGGTGAAAACGGCTTCGGTGAAACGCATCGAACAGCGAACCACCCGCCCCGGCTGATCGTCCTATAACCCGGCGAGGCAGTTCCCCAGAAAGACCTGCCATATGCGCTCGCGCTGTGCGTTAGACATGCATCGCCGCCCCTCCGGCGCCTGGAGCAAGCCATGAGTTATCCATTGTGCCGATTCGCCGTCGCCTCAGTTTGCCTCGCAGCCTTCGCCAGTTCCGCGCCAGCGCAGCTGGGTGCCTCCGCCGGATTCCGTGAAGCGTTCACTCCGGACTTCCTGTCCCGCGACATGGACCTCTTCGCCGAGTTCCTCGAATTGGAAGACTGGCAGCAACCCATCGTTCAGGTTCTGATCGAGAACTACCAGTCCGATTTCAGCGCCGGAGTCGACACGATGCGCGACCGCATTCAGTCGATGAAAGATCGCATTCAGGGAAGCGAACCGGGAACGCTGGCGGTGATCATGGCGCCGATCACCCAGTGGGGTGCCGAAAAGAAACTCCTAGCGGCGAAGTTCGTGGAGGATGTGCGCAGTCAGTTGAGTGAGCAGCAGATCAACGAAGGCTGGCCACGCCTAGAGCGGGCCATGAATCGCGACAAGGAACTGCCCCGCGGAGAGCTCGGTGGGGAGTCCGTCGATTTGTTCATTCTCACTCGGGAGATCGGCGTCACACCCGATGCGCTGCTCTCGGCCAAAGAGTCCCTCAGCGCCTACGAGGTGGCCCTAGATCAGGCCATTGCCGTCCGCCGGCAGCAGATGGATCGCGCCCAGCCGCGGATTCAGCAGGCCATGGTGGACAGCGATTTCCGCACCGGACTTGCCGAACTCGAACGCATCGTGGCGGCACGGGTCGCCCTGCGCGATACTCAGGAAGCGGCCACTCTGCAGGTCGCCGCAGCACTGGGCGAGCCCTGGACTTCCAGATTGGTCGACGAGGCCCTCCGGCGCTCCTATCCGACTGTCTTTCGTGCCACCGACCTGACCAACTTTTTCGTGGAGGTCCGGGCCTTGGAGGGGCTGAGCGAGGATCAACTGACCAAGATCAACGCCTTGGAGGTTGAGTACCGCACCCTGTACGAAGGAGTCACTGCGCAACTCCTGGCGCTTCACCGCACGCAGGAGCCACGCACACTGACGCAGGGTGTGCGAGTGTCGCTGGCCCGACAGGAGGGCCGCGCCGAGAAGGTCGACCCGAACCCCTACAGCGATCTCCAAACCGCGCGTCAGCAACTCGACGATAAGTACCGGCAGAGCGTGGTGGCCGTACTGGGTGAAGAACTCACCGCCAAACTGGACGGGGCTTCGAAATTTGATGCTGCCGAGGGCCGCCGAGCCGACGGGATTGCCAATCGGGCCGCGACCGCCAACCGAGCCGCGAAGTCTCTTGGCGGAGGGGACCCGGCCTTTGGCGGTTCGGGCGGCCTGAATGGCCGCGGCGAAGGCGATGACCGGCCGGAGATGCCGGCCAAGACCGAGGACTGAACAGCATGTCGCGCATCGAGAACGGAACAACTGTCGAGTACATCGTCGAGGGGCCAGCTCCGGTCGATGCCGAGTCAGGAGTCGCTCAAGCGCACCGACTGCGAGATCGATGCACGGCGCTGGGTGTCGCCTGGCTGGAGAAGGCGCCTGAACTGGAAGCGGCGGTGATCGCCACCCTTCACGCCGATGTAGCGGTGCGCCTGCGGGTCGTACCAGTCCGCCTCGATGGCAGCCGTCTAGTGGTGGCAATGGTCGACCCGCTCGACTTGGCGGCGGTCGATGAGGTGGGCACGCTCTCCGGGCGACCGATCACCCGGATCGGCATGGCGGCGGATGTCTTCGCCGATCTGATGCGCCGGGCTTACGGCACCACTGCCGCGCGCATGGCCGAGAGCCTTGCTGGTCAAACCACCGAGGCGGCCCCGGAAGTCGAACACAACCTCGACGCCATCGACACCGCGGATGTGCACCGGATGGCCGAGCAGCCGACGCTCATCAATCTGGTCAACCTGCTCCTGCTCGAGGCCATACAGAGCCGGTCTTCCGATGTGCACATCGAGCCGTTCGAGCGCGACTTGAAGGTCAAGTACCGCATCGACGGGGTTCTGATCGAGCAGCCGCAGCCCCCCAAGCACCTGCAGGCGGCGTTGATCGGCCGCGTCAAGATCATGGCGCACATGAACATCGCCGAGCGCTATGTGCCGCAGGACGGCCACATCACTTTGCGATTCGAGGGCCGCAAGGTCGACATCCGCGTCTCAACCGTGCCGACCATTTACGGCGAGAGTGTGGTCATGCGCATCTTGGACAAGTCCAACTTGCCGCTGGACCTGCGCAGTCTGGGAATGGAAGAGGCCCACCGGGCGATGATGGATCGGCTGATCGAGAAGCCCCACGGCATGGTGCTGGTCACCGGCCCCACTGGCTCGGGCAAGACCACCACGCTGTACGCGGCGCTGAGCAAGCTTTACGACCCGCGCAAGAAGATCATCACCATCGAAGACCCGGTCGAGTACGAGCTCGCTGGCATCAACCAGATCCCGGTGAACCCAAAGCGCGGCCTGACCTTTGCCACCGGCCTGAGATCCATCCTGCGCCAGGACCCGGATGTCATTTTCGTCGGCGAGGTCCGCGACGGCGAGACCGCCGACATCGCCATCCGCTCGGCGCTAACCGGTCACTTGGTGTTCAGCACCCTGCACACCAACGACGCCATCAGTTCAGTCGGGCGCATGGTGGACATGGGCGCCGAGCCATACCTGGTGGCCAGCGTCCTCGAAGGACTGCTCGCCCAGCGGCTGGGACGGCGCATCTGCAGCGCCTGCAGCACACGGAGCCCGGTAAGTGACGAACTCAGCGTGCGTTTGACCAAGGAAGAGCGCGCCACATTCGCCGAGGGCTCATGGGCGGGCCGCGGCTGCGAAGAGTGTCGCGGCACTGGTTGTCGCGGCCGCCTCGGATTCTTCGAGTTGGTCCGCATGAATCCGCAACTGCGTCTGGCAATCTCGGAACGCCGCTCGATCATGGAAATGCGCGCCGCGCTGGGGGCCGACTTCATTTCCATGCGCAGCGACGGGATGTCCAAGGCGCAGCGGGGGATCACCTCTCTCAACGAAGTGCTGCGCGCCACGCAGGATTCCGACGACCTAGCCGCCTGATCACCATGCCACTGTTCCGCTACCAGGCTCTCGGCGGCAACGGTGCCGCGACCAGTGGTTCGCTGATGGCCGCCGATCGGACCACCGCGCTGCGGCAGCTGGCTGAAATGCGGGTTACCCCGCTTCGCCTGGAGATCGAAGGCGAGGCCAATCTCGAAGAGCAGACCCACCGGGCGGAAATCGCTCGCCCCATGCTGGAGCGGCTTGGGTTGGCCCGCTCGCGCCCGACACTGTCCCGCTCCGAAATGGCCTCGCTGGTCCGCGAGATTGCCACGGCTCTGGAGGCCGGCCTGGCGCTCATGCAGGCCCTGCGTACCGTGCGCCGTCAAGCCCACGGCAAGGCCCTTCCAGTGATCCTGGACTTCATTATCGAGAAGGTCGAGTCCGGGCAGACGCTCCATCAGGCTGCCAAGGAATACGGGCCGCCGTTTGATGACATGGCCGTCGGCATGTTCCGGGCGGCGGATGCCACCGGCCGCATGGCTGAAGTGCTCCATCAGCTGGCCGACCTGATGGATCGCGGGGTAGAGCTGCGCCGCGAGGTGGTCGGGGCGATTGTCTACCCGGCGATGGTCATGGGCCTCATCGGGGTCAGCGTGACCATTCTGGTAACGGTCGTAGTCCCCACGCTGGTGAAGGCGCTGCCAAGCGGGCCCGGTATGGAGTTGCCATTCCCGACCAGGGTGCTCATGAGCATCGCCAGCTTCGTTGCTCATTGGTGGTGGGCGCTGCTGGCGGCGGGCATCTCCTCCTGGTTCGGTATCCGCACTTGGCTACTGGCCCCCGGCAACCGCATGCGCGTAGACATGATCGCCCTCAAGTTGCCGCTGATTGGCCCCCTGCTGCGGGATGTGGCCGTTGCCCGTTTCACCCGCACCCTCGGAACGCTGGTCACCGCTGGCGTCCCGATCCTCCAAGCCCTTAGAGTGGTCCGGGACACCTTGGGCAATCGCGCGCTGATGGCGGCCATCGACCAGGTGCAAGAGCAGGTGACCACCGGGTCCTCGCTGGCGGACCCGCTCGAACGGTCTGGTTTCTTCCCCCCACTGCTCATTCAAATCGTCAACATTGGCGAGAAATCGGGCCGTCTGGAGGCCATGCTCATGCACGCTGCTGGGGCGTTTGACCGGCAGGTGAACAATTCCATCAAGGTGTTCACCAAGGCCCTGCCACCCGTTCTGCTCGTATTCATGGCAATCATTGCCGCGTTCGTACTGGCGGGCATGCTGCTGCCACTATTGAACATGAACTCGGCAATTGGCGGATAACTGCTTGGCAGTGCAATCCGCGCACTCCCCGGGCGTTGAACCAGTAGCAGTTCTGAAGGAGACCCATGCGCCCTCACCGAAGTTCTCACCGTCGTCGTCGCGGTTTCAGCCTCATCGAGGTCATCGTGGCTGTCACGATCATCGCCATCATGGCCGCGGTTGCCATCCCCCGCCT
>SYPI01000046.1 GCA_005804005.1 Planctomycetia bacterium | reverse complement strand
TCACCAGTGTCGACAGCGGAATGCCCAGCGGTGCTTCGAAACAGCCGGGCCGCGCCACATGCCCGGAGACTCCCATCAACTTGGGGCCCCAGCTGGGCATGCCGCCGGGAGTGGCGCTGGCCACGCCGATCGACTGCCACCACGGCGCGCCGCGCGTGACGATTGCCGGCACCGCTGCCAGCGTTTCAACATTGTTCACGATCGTGGGCCGACCGAAGAGCCCCTTCACCGCGGGAAACGGCGGCTTCACTCGCGGCCAGCCGCGCTTGCCTTCGATGGCTTCAAGCAGGCCCGTCTCTTCGCCGCAGATGTAGGCCCCAGCGCCGCGATGCAGGTGGCACTCCACGGCGAACTTCACCTTGCCGCGGAACATTCCCTGCGGGCCGAAGATGCCCTGGGCATACGCCTCGGAGATCGCCGCGCGCATCACCTCGGCCTGGTGGTGGTATTCGCCGCGGATGAAGAAGTAGGCCACATTCAGTTGGCATGCCCAGCAGGCGATGGCGATCCCTTCCAGCACCAGATGCGGGTCGTAGTCGCAGAGCAAACGATCCTTGAATGTGCCCGGCTCGGCTTCGTCAGCGTTGATGCACAGGTAGCGGTGCCCGGCGCCATCGGCGGGCGGCAGGAAACTCCACTTGAGACCAGCCGGGACGCCCGCGCCGCCGCGACCGCGCAGCACGGCATCCTTGACCTGCGCGACCACCTCGGTCGGCTTCATGTCCAGTGCCTTCTCGAGCGCCTGATAGCCACCGGTGCGGGTGTACTCGTCGATCGAAACCACCTTGCGCTTGGCGGGATCGCCGAAGGGCCAGCTGGGGATGCGGGCGGTAAGGATCGGTTCGCTCAGGCGCATGGGGATGGGTTGCTCGCAGGTGCGGCATTGGCCGTCACGATTTCGTCGGTCACGGTGCGGCGCAGGATCAGGCCGCCCACGCAGGCTTCGGCCGAGCACTGGCTCACCACTCGCGCGGCAGAATCAGCCCCTGCCGGGGCGATCGGTGCATTCACCGGCGTCTTCACCGCCCGGATGATTTCGCCAGCAGCTTGCCCGAGGCAGCGCATGATCGTGGGCTCGCTCTGCATCAGTGCTGGTCCGGCTTGTTGGCGGCTTCGTCGATCAGTTGATCGAGGCGGGCAACCGTCAGGCCCTCGTGCAACTTCTCGTTCATCAGCGCCACCGGGGCGGTGTCGCATGAACCCAGACACTCCAGAGCCAGCAGGGTGAACTTGCCATCGGGAGTGGTTTCGTGCGGGCCGATCCCCAGACGCTCGCGCACCCGGTCTACCAGCTTCTGATGCCCGCAGACCTCGCAGGCGATCGACTGGCAGATGCCGATGACGCAGGCTCCGCGCTTCTCGAGGCTGTATTCCTCGTAGAAAGAGACCGTGTCGAGCACCTCAGCGGCGCTGATCTTCAGGAAGGCGGCAATTTCCACCATGGCCTGGTACGGAATGCAGCGCTCGGCGTGCTGTATCTCGTGCAGGATGGGCATCAGCGCCCCCAACCGCGTGGCGTAGCACGGGATGATCTCCCGTTCCCATCGCGCCGCGCGCGCCGCATCAACATAGGGGGCAGCCCGGCGGGGAATCTCGGTGGTGGCAGACGGCTTGGCGGTCCAACTCATGGTGTGCCCTAGCGGTCCAACTCGGCGGCGATGATATTGAGCGAGCCGACCACCGCGACCACATCGGCCAGCTGGTGACCTTCAATCAGCTTTGGGAACACCGAGAAATGCAGGTACGAAGGTGGCCGGGTGCGGGCTCGCCACGGGTACTTGGTGCCATTGGCCACGATGTAGTAGCCCAGTTCGCCGTTGGGGCTCTCGATGGCGTTGTAGACCTCGCCCACCGGGGCGGTCCAGCCGCGGTTGTGCATCATCAGTTCGAACACCTGAATGGTGGCCTCGATCGAACCGTACACATCACCCTGCGGGGCGATCCGGTGCTTGGAATCCGACTGGGGATCGATCGGCCCGGATGGGATGCGGTCGATCAACTGGCGAATGATGCCGATCGACTGCTTGATCTCCTCTACGCGCACTAGATAGCGCGCCAAACAGTCGCCGCTGGTAGCCACCGCCACCTGGAACGACACCGCCTCAGCGCCGTTGCCATCCCAGTTGTTGGCGAAGCAGAGGTACGGTTCACTCTTGCGAATGTCCTGACGCACTCCCGAGGCGCGGGCCACCGGGCCGCTTAGGCTCCAGGCGCAGGCGTCTTCGCGAGAGATGATCCCGACCCCCTGCAGCCGATCCACAAAGATGCGGTTGCGGTTGAGCAGGGTCTCTAGGTCGGCGATGGTCTTGGCCATGCGCACATTGATGAACTCCTTCACCATGCGCTTGAAGACCTCATCGTCGGGAATGTCGCGCCAGGCCCCGCCCACCCGCGACCAGTCAGGGTGGAAGCGCTGCCCGGAGACATACTCGATGATGTCGTAGAGGAACTCGCGCTCGTTGAACCCGTAGAGGAACCCGGTCAGGGCGCCCAAATCAAGGGCCGCCGCACCGACGCACAAGAGGTGGTTCTGCAGGCGGCCGAGTTCGGCAAGGATGGTGCGCACCACTGTGCAGCGCGGGGTGATTGGCACCCCCAACAGCCGCTCCACCGCCAGATGCCAAGCGATGTCGTTGACGATCGGCGAGACATAATCCATCCGGCTGACCGTGCAGACATACTGGTTGTAGTCGTGGTGTTCGCCGAGCTTCTCGAACCCCGAGTGCAGGTAGCCAATATGCGGCGTGGCCCGGACGATGCGCTCGCCGTCGAGTTCCAGAACCAGCCGCAGAGTGGTGTGGGTGGCCGGGTGCTGTGGGCCGAAGTTCAGAATCCAGCGGTCCCCGGCCTGCGGGCGCTCCTTGAGGTACTCGGTGGACTCGATGTCGAGTCCGTACCCCTCGTCGGGCTGGAGCGTGTAGGGCATCGGACGAGTATAGGGGTTTAGCGGCGGCGCCTAACGCCACGCCGGATGCTGCGGCTTCTGCCCACTAAGCACCGCCACCACATCGCGCACTACCCAACTCATGGCTTCCATGGCGGCGTTGGTACGGGCCGCCAGATGCGGCGCCAGATGGGCATTTCGCAACCCCAGCAGCGGATAGTTAGCATCGATCGGCTCGGGTTCGTGGACATCCAGCACGGCCATAGCCGAGGGGTTGCGGTGCAGAAACTCAGCCAGCGCCGCGGCGTCTAGCACCATTCCCCGGCTGGTGTTCAACAGCACAGCGTCGGGCCGCATGCGCGCGAGCAGGCTGGCCCCGACCAAGCCCCGATTGCCCGGCCGACCATCCACATGAATGGTCAGGATGTCGCTCTCGGCGAAGAGCGTCTC
>SYPI01000269.1 GCA_005804005.1 Planctomycetia bacterium | reverse complement strand
TGCGCTTCGAGTTGCTGGGGTGCGCGGATCAACCGCTGCTGCATCAGGTCGCACACTCAGTTCAAAGCGGCGAGCGATCCGCCAAATGAACTCGCAGTTGGTTTACATCGGCCTAGGTGCCAATCTGGCAGCGCGCGCACTAACCATGGGTCGCGCGGTGAATCAACTTTCATCCATCCCTGGCATGTCGCTGGAGGCGTTGAGTTCCATCTACGAGAGCGAGCCGGAGGGCGGGGTCAATCAACCGCCGTATCTGAACGCCGTCGCCGAGTACCGGACCACGATGTCAGCAGTTGAACTCCTTGACTTGCTGATGCGTATCGAAATCGGCTTGGGGCGCGATCGGATCGCAGCCGTGCCAGCATCACCGCGAACCATCGACTTGGACATGCTGCTCTATGGCGAGTTGGTCCTCACCGCCCCGGGCCTTGTGATTCCCCATCCCCGAATGGTCCGCCGTGGCTTTGTTCTTGCGCCGCTGGCGGAGATTGCCCCCACCAAGGCGATCCCCGGACATCTCCTCGGCGTACACTTGCTGCTTCTGGAGCTCGGTCCGCGAGCCCTGCCAGCGTTGGCAGGGACGCAGGAGGCAACCGGCTGGCCAGGACCATTCAGGAAAGAGACATGAACTACAAGTCAGTTGCGGCCCTTCTGGGCGTTGGCGTGGTGGCATCAACAAGTTGGGCCCAGACGGCAATCGGTGGGACGCCGACGCCCGACGCTCAGGGCGTCGATCCGAGCGCCATCGTTGTCGCCGAGGACGGGCAGGATGCTCCGTTCCAGATGCCGCCGAGCGTGCCGTTGAGCGGCGAGTCATTCACCGACGAGCAGAAGTCGCCCGAGGCGATTGCCACGGCGCAGGCGGCCTTCGATGCCGCCGCCAAGGCCTACCAGTCGGCCCCGGCGCTGAGCAATAGTGAGAAGGTGACAGTTGAGACGCCGATGGGCAATCAGTCGACTGAGATCGCCGTCGAGGCGGGGCCCGACCAGTCCATGCGGATCAAGGCCGAGGGACTGATCCTTACCGCGGTGGGCGGAAAGCTCTACGTGGAGATGGGCGACAACAAGGACAAGTATCTAGCGATCGACTTGCAGGGTTCGCTCAGCGACACCATGAAGTCGGTGTTCGGGAGCGCGCTTCCAGTTCCGGATCTGGCGCTGCGACAGGGCCAAGGTGATGCTGGGGCATACGGACTTGGCTTCGTTGAAACCGCCAGTCCTGCCGGCTTCCGCACCTCCGAAAACGGCAGCCCGCAGGCTCTCGCCGTTGGGAGTACTGGCGACATCCTGGTGACCTTCGACGCCAAGACCGGCCTGCCCACCAGCGCCGTAGTGGTGGCCGAGCCCCCGGGGAGCCCGATTCCCGGGTTCCGGCTGAAGGTGACCTCAGAGTTCACGATCACAAACGCGGGTGATGATGCGACCATCACCTTCGAGCCCGGGACGCGCACCGCCGTAGCCAAGATGGAGGAGTTGTTCCCGGCGGAAGGGGAATCGCAGGTGATCGCCGAGGGCACTGACGCGCCGACATTCAGTTTGACGGCGCTCGACGGCACCGCGGTGGATCTGGCTGGCTTGAAGGGATCCGTGGTGGTTGTTGACTTCTGGGCCACCTGGTGCGGTCCGTGCCGCAAGGGGTTGCCGGGAGTGAATGAACTCTCCAAGTGGGCCGAGGGACTGGCCGGCACTCCGGTGAAGGTCTACGGGATCAACGTCTGGGAGCGAGCCGAGGCCGCCGAGCGACTGAAACTGGTGAGCGACTTCTGGACCAAGGAGGGCTTCAGTTTCCCCTGCCTGATCGATCCGGACGGCAAGGTCGTTGAGGCATACGGCTTCAACGGCATTCCCGCCACCGTAGTCATCAATCAGGATGGCAAGGTGGCCAAGGTCCATGTCGGCTATGACCCCAAGGGCACTGAGAAGCTCAAGGAAGAGATCAGCAAGTTGCTGCCAGCCGGACAAGGCTGAGCGGGTTCACACGGCGAACTTCAGCGGCCCCGGCCTGAGTGCCGGGGCCGTTTTCATTTTCACTAGGATGGCCCCATCGTGGACAGCGTGAGCCAGGAACCAAGTCGAGCGCTGGCCGTGCTGCAGGGCGCCAGCCAAGTGCGCTCGCGCGTGGCCGCCGCGCTAGCCGGTGGCCGCTGCGGACAGGTGCGCCTCTCGCCGCACGATCTGGCGCTGTACTCGACCGATGCCAGCCTCTATCAGGTCCCGCCTCTGGCGGTGGTGATTCCCGGTTCGGTCGAGGAGGGGCTCGAAGCGCTGCGGCTCTGCCGTGAAGCCGGACTGCCCGTGCTGCCGCGTGGCGGAGGCACCGCTCTGGCCGGACAGACTGTCAATGAGGCCGTGGTGATCGACTTCTCGGCCAATTGCCGCGGGATTGTGTCCATCGACGCCGCGCGGCGTCGGGCCGTGGTCGAACCGGGCGTGGTGCTGGACCAGTTCAACACCGCGCTGGCCCCACACGGCCTGATGTTCGGGCCGGACGTTGCTACTTCAACCCACGCCACGCTCGGCGGCATGATCGGCAACAACTCAGCCGGGATGTACTCAATCCTCTTCGGCCGGACTGTCGAACATGTCGCAGCCATCGAGGCGGCGCTGGGCGACGGCCGGGTAATGAAGTGTGAGTCCGGTTCGTGCGAACGCGACCCTTCCCAGCGGCAGATCGCCGGGCGACTGCGCCAGATTGTCTGGCCGCTGCGCGAGGAGATCCGCCGCCGCTATCCCCGCATTCTGCGCCACGTGGACGGATACAACCTTGACCTGCTGCTGGACCAGTTCGAGGCCAGCGCCGAGGGGAAGTTCGATCAGGTGAACTTGGCCACACTGCTGTGCGGCTCGGAAGGGACGCTGGCCACCACTCTGCGTGCCGAGGTCGCGCTGGTG
>SYPI01000045.1 GCA_005804005.1 Planctomycetia bacterium | reverse complement strand
GCATTGACGCGATAGTGCACCGATGGACCGCCGTGAGTTTCTTGCCGCTTCGACGATGGCTGTTGGTGCGGCGAAGCTGGCCGCACCGGCATCGGCTGGGACTTTCACCCGTCCCTCGCAGGGCAGCACCGCGAAGGCGCCGGGAAAACTGAAGCACAGCCTCTGCCGCTGGTGCTACTCGGGCATTCCGTTGGACGAGTTGTGCGCGAAGGTGAAGCCACTGGGCTATGCCTCCATCGAACTGCTCGGCGAAAAAGAGTGGCCGATTGTGGCCGCTCACGGCCTGCAATGCGCGGTGGCCAACGGGCCAACTAAGATTGGCGATGGGCTCAACAACCCGGCGAATCATGCAGCTTTCGCGGTGCAGTGCGAGCGCCTCATTCCGCTGGTGAAGGAAGCTGGCATTCCAAACCTCATCGTCTTCAGCGGCAATCGTGGCGCGGTGTCGGACGATGATGGCTTGGCGAACTGCGCCACCGCGCTGCAAATGGTGACCCCGATAGCCGAGGATCAGGGGGTGACCATCGTGATGGAACTGCTCAACAGCAAGGTCGATCACCACGGCTACATGTGCGATCGCACTCCCTGGGGAGTGGAATTGGTAAAGCGCGTCGGCAGCGACCGATTTCGGCTGCTTTATGACATCTATCACATGCAGGTCATGGAAGGCGATGTCATCCGCACCATGACGGACAACCTTTGGGCGATCGCGCACTTCCACACTGGCGGTGTGCCCGGACGCGCTGAGATTGATGACTCGCAGGAGTTGAATTACCCGGCGATTTGCCGGGCGCTGGTCGCCAGCGGTTACAGCGGATTCTTCGCTCAGGAGTTCATTCCGCGGCGAGATCCGATCGCCTCCTTGTCCGACGCGATAGCCCGTTGTTCGGTGGTCTGAGTTTCATTTCGCCGGCGCAGCCAAAACTCGGTGAATCACCTTGCGCCGGGGTGCCCTCGGGCTAGGATCATTTCTGCGGGAGAGGAGTGGGCCGTCATCCCTTGGCGGCCGTTCGGGCCGTCCGGCCTGGAAGCGCGACCCCTCTCCCTACCGAGATGTCGCAGCCAGCAACCGGACAGGGGAACAGCTTTGCGGTGCGCCTCACGGCGCGTCGCCACAGCGCGGCACGTTCCCCCAGCGCCTGCTCTCCCCACCAGGGCGCCGTGGCAGGCTTCATCGTGGGGAAGCCGCCCGGCGCTTTTTTTTGTTGAGTTCTGGAGTTGCCAGCGGTGGCTGGCGGCCGATCAGTCGAATCCCTGAATGTAGCCCTGACCGCCGAAGGCGTAAGGGTCCCAGTTTCCGATGAACGCGCCGCTGCCATAAGCCGGGTTGTCGATCGATGGGATGTACCCCTCAGAGCCGGCGTAGTTGTGGATGTGGTAATCGCCTGGGGGCGCGTCGGTCGGTGCGGCGTTGGCTGCTGGCGGCGCGCCGGGTGGCACCACTCCCGCACCGTAGTAGTGCCAGTTCCAACTCTGCTGCGGGATGGGTTGGGTGAACGACTCGCCGGAATAGGGAGAGAACGGCTTCGCGTTGTTGTCGGTGGGGGGTGCACCAGCGGGTGCTCCTTGTGCAGCGGGCGCATGAGCGCCGGCGGGCGCGCCAGCTCCGGCAGGCGCACCGGCCCTGGCAGGCGCGTTGCTCGCGCTGGCGCTGGGCCAGAGGTGGTAGTGAACCTGCGGATCCTGCCCGGCTGATGACTCCAGCGCCAGAGAGTTCACGATTGCTGGCACGCCGCCGTAGCCAACGCCCTGCGGGAGTTGGGCCGGGTCGGCCTGCCGCGGCGGCCCAGGCGTGGAGTAGGTCGAATCCTGACCAGCGGCGCCCGCCACCAGAGCCGCCGCCGCGACCAGACTGGCGCCAACGGAGAGGGGCGGAGTCGTGAATGAGCGTGGGTTTCCGGGTGCTCGATGAGTGGTCATGGGTGTCCTCCCTGCTTGGCTATTATCGCCGTTTCCTCGGAGGTGTCCATGTCGATCGCGCAGTTCTCAGCTCCTGTAGCCGGTTTGCCCAAGTCGTGTGCCGAGATTGACGCGCTGGCCGTCAACACCATCCGCACTCTAGCCATGGATGCAGTTCAGGCCGCCGACAGCGGGCATCCCGGTACGCCGATGGCGCTGGCGCCGGTTGCCTACGCGCTCTGGCAGCGGGTACTGCGCTACGACCCAGCCGACCCGACATGGTGGGATCGAGACCGCTTCGTGCTTTCCAACGGGCACGCCTCAATGCTGCTGTATTCGGTTCTGCATCTGGCGGGGGTGAATGACTTCGACCGCAGCGGCAAGCCGACTGGCCGCGCGGCGATCACCATCGATGACATCAAGTCGTTCCGCCAACTCGACAGCCGCTGCGCCGGGCACCCCGAGTACGGCGTGGCCTCGGGCATCGAGACGACCACCGGGCCGTTGGGGCAGGGCGCGGCCACCAGCGTCGGCATGGCCATGGCCTCCGGCTGGCTGGCGGCCCGTTACAACCGACCCAACTTCGAACTGTTCACCCACCGGGTCTGGGCGATCTGCGGCGACGGCTGTTTCATGGAGGGCATCACTGGCGAGGCGGCCAGTCTGGCGGGGCACCTCCGGCTCGCCAATCTTTGCTGGATCTACGACAACAACCACATCACAATCGAAGGCAAGACCTCGCTGGCCTACTCCGATGATGTACCGACGCGCTTCCGCGGCTACGGCTGGAATGTGATGCATGTCTCCGATGCCAACGACATCGACGCTGTGGCCATCAACTGCGCCGCGGCGCGGGAGAGCGATCGGCCGACGCTGATTGTGCTCGACAGTCACATCGGCTGGGGTTCGCCCAACAAGCAGGACACCGCTGCCGCGCATGGCGAGGCGCTGGGTGTGGAGGAGATTGCCAAAACCAAGCGCTTCTACAACTGGCCCGAGGACGCCAAGTTCCTGGTGCCCGACGGGGTGCGCGAGCGATTTGCCGAGGGGGTGGGCAAGCGGGGCGCCGCGGCGCGCGCCGCGTGGAGCGCCACTTGGGGGAGCTACCGAACCAAGTTCCCGGCCGAGGCAGCCGAACTCGAATGCCTCATGCGGCACGAACTGCCCGCTGGCTGGGACGGTGACATGCCGACATTCGCCACTGATGCCAAGGGTGTGGCCTCGCGCGTTTCAGGCGGCAAAGCACTCAATGGTGTAGCCAAGCGCGTGCCGTGGCTGGTCGGTGGCTCAGCCGATCTGGCGCCGAGCACCAAGACGCTCATCGATGGCGCAGGCTCGATCGGCACTGGCGAACCCGGTGGTCGCAATGTGCACTTCGGCATTCGCGAACACGCCATGGGGGCCATCTGCAACGGCATGGCCCTGAGCGGGCTGCGCGCCTACGGGGCGGGTTTCCTGATCTTCAGCGATTACATGCGCGGTTCCATCCGGCTCTCGGCCTTGATGGAAGTGCCGGTGACCTATGTGATGACCCACGACTCGATTGGCTTGGGCGAAGATGGCCCAACCCACCAGCCGATTGAACAACTGCTCTCGCTGCGGGCAGTGCCACACCTGCGCGTCTGGCGCCCGGGCGATGCCCGCGAGACGGTGGAGGCTTGGCGGCAGGCGATGCTCTACACCCACGGCCCCAGTCTGCTGGCACTGTCGCGGCAGAATCTGCCGACGCTGGCCGAGACGGAGACCAAGGCGCGCGAAGGTTGCGCGCGCGGCGGATACGTGCTCACAGACTGCGGCTGCAACTCGCCGCAGGTCATTCTCATCGGCACAGGCAGCGAGTTGGCGCTGTGCGTGAGCGCCCAGAAGCAACTGACGGAGGCCGGGATCCGTGCCCGCGTGGTCAGCCTGCCGTGCTGGGGTCTGTTCGATGCCCAGGATGCGGCCTACCGCGAATCAGTGCTGCCCAGGGCAGTCACTGCGCGCGTCAGCGTCGAGGCCTCAGCGGCCATGGGCTGGGAGCGCTATGTCGGCATCAGCGGTAGCGCTATCGGGATGCACTCCTTCGGCGCTTCGGCACCGATCGCAGCGCTTATGAAGAAGTTCGGCTTCACCGTCGAGGCGGTGGTCGCCGCCGCGAAATCACAGGTGAGCCGCTCGTGAAGATCGCCATCGCCTCCGATCACGCCGCCTTCGACCTGAAGCAGGAGATCGTCGCCACAGTCCGCGCTCTCGGCCACGAGGTGCAGGACCTCGGCACCAACAGTGCGGCCGCAGTTGACTACCCGGACTACGCCGCAAAGTGCGCCATCGCCGTGGCCACCGGGGCCGCCGAGCGCGGCATCCTCTTGTGCGGTTCCGGCGTCGGCGCCAGCGTGGCGGCCAACAAGTTTCCCGGAGTGCGGGCTGGCAACTGCGCCGACCACTATTCAGCGCATCAGGGCGTCGAGCACGACGACATGAATGTGCTGGTGCTCGGCGGGCGAATCATCGGGCTGGCGGTGGCCCGGGAACTGGTCGAAGCCTTTCTGGATGCGCGTTACACCCACGAAGAACGCCACGCGCGACGATTGGCGAAGGTCTTGTCAATCGAAGCCCACGCTGCGGCCATGATCGACGCAGCCCGCGCCGCTGGCGGATAGAGTTTGGCACTCACCACAGGCAACCAAAGGAACACAATGAGCAGACCCATGACAATCGTCCCTCAACCCCGCGCCGCCGCACTGGCCTGCGCCGCATTGGCTTCGCTGGCGACTGCGCTCTTGGCGCTGGCCCCGCTCCCGCAGGGCGCGCCATCCGGCATCGACTACACCACCATCCCGGCCGAGCCAGCCGAGGTTGAGCAGCAACTCTCGGCGGCGGCCACCAACATGACTCAGGCGGTGGCGGCGGCAGTGCAGGCGGTCGGGGGCAGCGCCCTCTCCGCGCGGGCCATCATCAGCCCGGCTGGTGTGAGTTATGAAGTGATTTGCGGCACTGGTGGAATCACCAAGCGCGTGCTTGTCGATGGGGCAACTGGTGCAGTCACCGCCCCGCTGGTCACTCTGGAGTCAGCCATGGCCACGGCCCTCAAGACCCATCCGGGCTTCATTGATTCGGTAACACTCGATACCAACTCGCAGCCACCGGCTTACACGGCGCGGGTGTTCGAAGGCGGGTGGTCGTTCACCATGGTGATCGATTCCCAAAGCGGCGCGGTTACTGCCGACCGCAAGCAAGGGCGATTTCCCGGCGTCACCTTCGAGGGTGAAGTCACCGAGATGCCCGATGGCCTCATGTATGTGGATCTGATGGAGGGAACTGGAGCGGCCCCGTCGGGCCCGGCTTCGCAAGTCAAGGTGCACTACACCGGTTACTTGGTTGACGGACAGAAGTTTGACTCCTCAGTCGATCGCGACGAACCGGCCGTCTTCCCACTCAACGGAGTCATCAAGGGCTGGAGCGAGGGAGTCGGCTCGATGAAGGTCGGCGGCAAGCGCAAGTTGATCCTTCCATATCAACTGGCCTACGGCGAGCGGGGCCGTCCGCCGGTGATTCCCCCCAAGGCCACACTGATCTTTGATGTGGAACTGTTGGAGATCGTCAGCGACGGCCCGTCACCGCTGACTCCGCCCGCGCCACCAGTCTCGCGTTGAACCAAGCTTGCGCCGGTCATGCCGGCGGCTGAGTTTCCGCCCGGGCGCTCTCCGAAGCCGCGGCGGCGGCGCTGCTGCGCTTGGCCCGCGCCGAGAGTTCGCTGTGGCGCTGCAGGTATTGCTCGACGGTGGTCACGTAGGTGGCGTGTGACCAAGTCAGCGGGCTGACCGAGATCGGCATTCCCGAGTGGGGGTGGTACTGCTCACCCAGCACGCCGGAGGGCAAGGCCCGGGCGTGACACCACTCCAGGTACTGGCGCGAGCGATCGAGTTCTTCGATGTTGGAAGCCCGGGCGATGATCCACTGCGCGTACCAGAGGGTGCAGATCACCCACGGATTGCCCGGCACATCGTCGACGCGGTGGCGTTCCACTTGGTGGTAGTGGTCATTGTGGTAGCGGGCGATCCCGCCGATGCCGGTGCGCACCCACAGGCGTGAGCCGACGGCGTTCATGTGACTCTCGACCCGGGGGTCGTTGGCATCGAGCACGCCGAAGGCGAACAGGGCCCAGGCGCTGGAGTCGAGGGTGAAATCGAGTTGGTATTCGCCGTTGGCCTGCGGCGTGGCCATGCGGGCGAATAGCCCGCGTTCGGCATCCCACATGTGGCGGATCATCGCCGTGCGCATGCGGGCCGCGCCCTCGCTGAACTCGGCGGCCCGATCATGGGCGCCCATGTCGCGGGCAAACTCGGCGGCGGCAGTTAGCCCGCCGATCACTGAGCAGACCGTGAACAGATGGATGCCGTGGCGCTCCTCCCATAGATCCCAACTCGGCAGCGGGAGCCCGTGGTGATCCCGGTAGGCCAGCATCCAGTTGGCCGGATCGACCACCAGTTCGTTGTAGCAGTCCTTTACGAACTCGACATCCGGGTACCGATCGAAGTGCCGCCGCAGCGCCCAGACCACCAGCGCCGTTTCGTCCTGCTGGATAGGCAGCGCGGGCCGGCCGTCCATTGTCCACGGATGCCAGCTGGAAGCCAGGGTGCCAGTGGGGTGGTACTTGTGCATGAAGTAGCCCGGCCGCACGATCACGCGCTTGGCGAAGCTGAAGAACTTGCGGCTCAGCCCGCTCTGGCCGGAGAGCACCAGCGCCTGAGCAACCAGCGCTCCGTCGCGCGGCCACATGTACGAATAGGTGTCGCCCGCGAAGTGGGTGATGTCGTAGTCGTTGGCGGCGATGATCGCCCCGCCATTGTCAATCTGGGTGCGCACGATCAGCGTCGAGCGGGTGTAGAGATCCTTCAGGTGCGAACTCAGTACGGAGAAGTCGGCCTGTGGCGTGCTGGCCCACAACTTCCAGTACGCCTCCGAGCGATCCATCATCCGCTGCGGCGTCTTGATGCGCACCTTCTCGTCGAGAGAGTGGACCGCGTTGTAGTCGCGACCGGCGGCGATCCAGTAGACGACTCTCGCGGTGCCGCCGGGGGGCAGGGTCAGGTTGAACCCGACTGTCGAATCCACCGATCCCTGGGCGATCGGGTTGCGCGAAAGCAGGCCGTCTTCGGCATCGCGCCAGGTGCCCTCGGCATCGCCGATGCGCTTGGCACCGGTGGCCCAGGAGTCGATTCCATAACTGGCGCCATCGAATCCGTTGCAAAGGAAGTAGCAATCATCCTTGTAGTGAATGAGGCCGCCAGTCTTGGGGTCGAAGGCCACCGTATCGCCTACGGCGCTCTCGTCGATCGACAGATCCTGATGGAAGAACAGGCGGATGTCGCGGGGATGATGGTGCAGATCTGTAGCGGCGACGGCGCGGAAAAAGACCGGACTGAAGTAGTCAACCACATCATTGCAGATCAGCTCGATTCCCAGGCGTTCATTCCGCAGGCGAACTTCGGTGACCAGCGTGTCCGGCTTGTAGCGCAGATCGCGCGACCAGCCTGGCGAGTCAATCCAGGCGAACTGGCCGTCGGCCCAGACCCCGAAACGCTGCAGATGTCCGCAAGTGTGATTGGGCATGCCCACATGCGGCCAATACAGATCACGGATTCGGTACAGATCGTCGAAGGCGACCAGCATTTCACCGTTTCCGACGGGGATGTTGCGCGGCATGAGGTTCGCGGAGGATAACCCCGCGGGCTTTGGGGGCGCTGCGCCGCTCCTACAATGTCGACCCTGCGCATGGCGCCCCAGACGGAAAATTCCACACTGTGCGCGCTGAAGTGCACCGAGAACTCGCTGGCTGTCGGCGCGGTGATCCTTGAGCGGCTCCTGCGAGCGGGCCTACCGCAGGGCGCTGGCATTTCCGTCCGCCATGAAGTCGAAGTTGGTGAAGTGGACCTGCTGGCGTGGATTCAAGCGCAACCGTCAGGAGCGCGGGCGTTCTTCCGCTCTCCCGACGGCGAGCGCGAGTTCGCCTGGTTTGGCGCGGCGGCCGTAGCCAGCGAGTGGGATGCTCCGCAGATCGGGGCTTGGCTGTCAGACATGCCCGAGGCCACGGCGCTCAGCTGGGGGGCGTTCGATGGCACCGCCGGGCAGGGCGAGTGGGAGCAGTTCGGAGTATCCCGGATCACCCTGCCTCTGATTGAGTTGTGCCGTTGTGGTGGGCGCACCACACTTGCGGTGCATGTGGTCGGGTCAACGGCTCCGGCACTGGCGGCGCTGGAGAAGTTGAATTGGGCCAGGCCGACGGCGAGCGTGGCCCTCCTGGAACTGGAACTTGAAGACGACGGTGACTCATCGGCGTGGAGCGAGTCGATCGACGCGGCGCTGGCGGCTATCTCCACCGGGGAACTGGAAAAGGTCGTGCTTGCTCGACAGCGGCGCTATGTTGCCGCGCGGCCAATTGATCCATTTGTGCTGCTGGGCGAACTCGGCCGGCGCGAACCAGGCGCGTACTGCATTGCCATCGAACCACAGCCGGGCCGAGCCTTCGTCTCGGTGAGCCCGGAGCGGCTGTTCCGGCGCTCGGGCGGCTTGGTCGAGAGCCCGGCGATCGCCGGAACCTGCCCGCGCGGCCCGGATCACTCGGCCGACGAGCGACTCGCAGCGCGGCTGCTGGCTTCCGACAAGAACCGCCGCGAGCATGAGTGCGTGGTGCGGCGCATTGCCAGCGCCCTGCGCGGGGTGTGCAGTTCGGTGCGCCTCGATGAGCACCCCGGGATCCTGCGCCTGCCAAACCTTCAGCACCTGCGCTCAATCGTCTCCGGTGAGTTGCGTCGTGGCGTCTCAGACGCGGCGATTCTCGCCGCCCTTCATCCGACTCCTGCCGTCTGCGGCGAGCCGGTAGACCGCGCCGCGGCCTTTATCCGCGCCCATGAGGGATTCGCTCGCGGACTCTTCGCCGGGCCCATCGGCGTGATCTCCGCCGAGTGCACCGATCTGGCGGTCGGGATCCGCAGCGCCCTCGTCAAGGGGCGGACACTCACCGCCATCGCTGGCGCCGGAATCGTGCGCGGTTCGGATGCCGATGCCGAGTGGCTTGAGACCGCGCGCAAGTTGGAGGCGTATGACGCGCTGGCCAGAATCGGCGGGCGGACTCCAGCATGACGCGCCACAGCCGTCGAGTCGGCCCACTCTCCATGCCAAACCGGAATCTGGTCTGGGCCGCGTTGCTCTTTGAGGAGTTTCGTCGGCTGGGGCTGAAGCATGTGGTGGTGAGCCCGGGTTCGCGCAGCGCACCGCTGGCCATCGCTGCTGAGCAGACTTCCGGGTTGCGCATCACCGTGGCCCACGATGAGCGCGGCGCGGGATTCGTGGCCCTTGGGATCGCGCGTTCGACCGGCCTGCCAGCAGCGGTAGTAACCACCTCGGGAACGGCGGTCGCCAATCTGCTTCCGGCGGCGGTCGAAGCCGCGATGCGCTGCACCCCAATGCTCCTGATCACCGCCGACCGGCCACCGGAACTCCGCGCCCGGGGCGCCAACCAGACCATCAGACAGCCGGGGATTTTCGGCAGTTACACCCGTTGGGCCGGGGACTTGCCGTGCCCGAGCGCCGAGGCACCACTGACGTCGGCGCTGGCAACCGCCGACGAGGCATGGCGGCACGCGACTGGTGCGCAGGGTGGTCCGGTTCATCTCAACTGCATGTTCCGCGAGCCGCTGGGGATGGAGGATGACCACTCTGAATCTCCGATGAGTCCGGCGGTGGAGCGCTGGCTCCGCGGTCGGGCTCCGTGGCGTTCGGCGCGGACTGTGGCCCCGCGGACTGTGCGCAGCGCCTCGGGGGCGAGCGCGCTTCTGCAGAGTGCCCGGCGAGGAGTCGTGGTGGTTGGGGCACTTGAAAGTCCGAGTGAGCGCGCCGCAGTGAGCCGAGTGATCACTCGCCTCGGGTGGCCGGTGTTGGCCGATGTGGTCAGCTGTCTGCGTACTTCGCGCGCCCGCGGCATCGTTCGGCATAGTGAACTGGTGCTGGCTGCGGCCGGTGGGGCAGTTCCGCAGGCTGATCTGGTGCTGCGTTTGGGTGGCCCGCTGGTCGGCAGGCGCACCGAAGAATTCGTTGCGCTCGCCGGGGCGGTGGTGAATGCCACTGTGGGCATCGACCCGATCGATCCGGCCCAGACCCCCGGAGTTCGCGTTGAAGGGGGCGCCGCGGCGCTCGAGTCGGTGGTGGCGCGCCTGCCACACCGACCTCAGACCAGTCACCGGTGGTGGGTGAAGGCAGATTCGGCGGCGCGCCGTGGGCTGGCGGCGTGGTCGGCTGCTCTGGATGAACTCACGGAACCGTGGATCGCCATCGCCTGTGCCCGCCTCATCGGGGCCAACGGCACGCTGATGGTGGGCAACAGCATGCCCATCCGCGACCTCGACTTGACCATGGGTGCCGACGGCGCGGGACTGGTTGCAGCCAATCGCGGTGCCAGCGGCATCGATGGCCTGCTGGCCACGGCCGTTGGGCATTCAATCGGCAGTGGGCGGGCGGTGTGTGTGTTGCTGGGCGACCT
>SYPI01000268.1 GCA_005804005.1 Planctomycetia bacterium | reverse complement strand
GTTGGAGTCGCGCCAATCCATGATCGCATCGGCCACATCGGGCGACATGTCCGGCGCGTTCAGCAACTCGGCCTTGGCAACCCGATTGATGTTCATCAGCGAGTGCTCATCGAAGGGGCCGGCCCATTCCACGCCGTCTCGAAAGTGGCGGATGTCGAAGGAGCCGGTTTCCACCTCACCGAAGGAATGGTTTTCCAGATCGCGAACCAATCCCATGAGGTCGTCGGCCGACGGGTGGCCAGTGTGGTACTCCATGATCGCCAGCATGGTTTCCACGCCGGCCCGCGCTGCCCAGCGCGCCTGCACTCGCCCGAGCGCCTCGGCGCCCAATGTTGCCTGCCGCCAGGACAGCACCTGCGCCCCCGCGACCACCACGGCGGCAATGGCCACCGCCCAGATCACCACAGCCAGCACGGCGCCACGCCTGGTTCGATGTGAGTTCACGGCGGGCCTCATCCTGGACCCTGCTGAGTTCCGACTCCAGGAACACCACCGGTTCCACCGCCGCGGCCGCTGCCAGTCCCACCGGGGCGTCCACCACCGCGCCCACCCGAACCGCGTGAGGGGCCTCTTGCCGAACCCATTCCACCACCACCGGGCCGACCACCGGCCGTACCACCACCACCACCGCCGCCGCCCAGTGGGGCACTGGCGACTCCACCAGCGCCCGAGGCGGCACCAGCGCCCGAGGCGGCACCGGCAGCCGCGGCGGCCGCATCCGCCGCAGCAGCTGGATCTTCTTCATTGACTGGAGGCGTGTACGGCGGTTCCACCCGGTCGAGCGGCACGACAGTTCGCAGGCTCAGCAACTCGCGCGAGTCTTCAAAGTAGTCAGTGCCATCTGGGTCACCAGCCGCAGTCACAGTCAGACGCAGCGCCCAGGGAATACCCAGTTCGTCCGAGTCCCAATCCTCGTACCAGTTCTCGCCGTCGTAGGCCTCAACCTTGAGCCCGATGATTCCTTCCATGAGCGGAGTGGCTACCCCACCCCCATCGGGGACATCGTCGGGAACCGAATCGGTGCGCAGCCAAAGTGCTGAACCGGCAGCGTCGTCTTCCACGCGCAGCTGCGACTCGTGCTCGAGTCCATCGCCGCTGTACTCAGTCTGCCGGACCGGATTGAGACGCACGTTGAAGACCAGCAGCTCGTCGCGATCCAGTTCGCCGATCGGCGTGCTTTGCGAATCATCGACCAGCAGTAAGCGCGCCTGATAAAGGTCGTCGCTGCGCAGAGTGGTGGCGACTTCTTTGCGGATGCGCTCCAGGGCCGCCGAAGCGCGCTGGTGCGCCGCCAGCCGGACGCGAGATGTTGCCCGGGCTCGCACCACCTGATCAAGGGAGACCGCCACAACGCCCAGCACGATCGCCGCCACCACACCGGCGATGAGCAACTCGGCGATGGTGAATGCCCGGGGCGACCTCGTCGCGCTGTGGGTCATTGCTCGGCTCCCTTGTTGGCGGCATCTTCGTCTCGAGCCCGTCGGTCGATCGGCTCTTCGGGGGCGCGATCCGGATTTGGCTCCTCGCCGCTGCGGACTGCGATCTTGGTAAAGACTCGGTACTCCCGCCCAGTCGGGTCGCGCACCACGGCCTCGACATCGTGCGGGTCACCCAGCCCGCCCGCATCGATGCGCACTTCGTAATCAAAGTCAGCCCACGGCGCATCGCAGCGGCCGGCGAGGTCATGCAACTTGGAGAAGTCTTCTGGTCCCTCGGTCAGAACCATCCCCAGGAGTTCGTCCAGCAGTGCCGCCGCAGCGATGGCCCGCTCGCCGCGCTGCTGCATGGCCAGACTCCGAGTGGACAGGGACAGCACTGCGGCCAGCCCAATGGCCAGGACCATGCCGGCTACCACCACCTCCATGAGGGCGAAGCCGCGGCGATTGTGGGTGCGCAAATGACTCACCATCGCTCCCGCTCCCGGCCGGCGCTGTCCAAGTTGACCGTCTCACGGACCACGGAATCCTCAAAGTCTTTGTTCAAATCCAGACGCCGTGGTTGAAGCGAATGCTCGTCCAAGCTCAGCAGCACATCAATGGTCGGGCTTACGACATGCAGTTGCACGCTGGGTCGCCCACCGGCGGGAACGCTGGAAATCAGCCACTCCTGCTCGCCAGACATTGATTGGCCGTCGACGATGACCTCTTCGATGACCACTGCGGCGGGCAACTCCACCGGCTCCAGCAACCGGTCGGGCCGCCATTCGGCGTTGTCTTCGGGTGAGGCGGGATCCACATCCTTCACCAGCAGGCAGACCAGGCCCGTCTCGGGATCGCGCCACAACCCGACTGGCTGGACGCCCAGACTCTCGCGGTGCGCAAACAGCGTGAGCGCCTCGGAGAGTCGATCCAGCACTATCTCTTCCTCACGATGCGCCAGGTTTGTCAAGCGGGGGATCATCATCATGGCCAGAATCGCGAACAGGATGCAAGCGATGATGACCTCAATCAGAGTGAAGCCGCGTCGGTAGCGGGGCGGCTTCACCAGTCACTAATCCTTTGCACCGTGGATCACATCGGCGTTTTCACCCTCGCCAGCCACCTGTCCGTCGGCGCCTAGGCTGACCACATCGAAGTCCAGGTTCACGTCGCCGGGAATGCGCAGTTCATAGGGGTGACCCCACGGATCTTCCAAAGCGCTCTCCGACTCCAGATAGGGGTCTTCCCCCTCAACCAGCAGGATGAGTTCGAAGTCATCAGGGACCGTCGACATGCCGTAGTCGGTCATGTAAAGACGGACCTGCTGGGCCAACTGTGCCACCTCGCTCTTGGCGCGCTTCTCCTTTGCCGAGCCAATGAACCTGGTAAGGCGGGGGATGGCAACCGCGGCCATGATGGCGATGATCGTGACAGCCACGATGACCTCGATGAGGCTGAAACCGCGACGACGACGGTGAGAACTTCGGTGAGGGCGCATGGGTCTCCTTCAGAACTGCTACTGGATTAAC
>SYPI01000267.1 GCA_005804005.1 Planctomycetia bacterium | reverse complement strand
AGGCGGCCTGATCCCCAACTACAAGTACGCCGTGCCGATGGAGACTTTCGTACACGACCAGACCTATGACGAGTACGAGTATCAGCCCGAGGTGGCCCGCAGCGATGTGTATGCGGCGCTGGAACGGGGCTTCCGCGAAGGACTGCTGCTGGGCCGCGATGAGGTGCTGCGCGATGCCATCCGCTTCGCCAGCCAGCTAACCGAGTACTTCCGGAGCAATCGCTACACCGATTTCGTCAATAAGTTCGGCGAGCGGCGCATGGGCGATCTGTTGGGCACGCTGGAGCGCAGCGTTCAGGATGTATTCGCAAAGGTGCTGCGCGATTCCGGCCAGCCGCTGATCGATCGCCTGACCATTTACAACCGCGCCCCGGAGGAGCAGCGACGAATGGTCTACGACGACATCCGCGAGGAACTCGGCGCGGAGTGGCGCGCCAGTCCGCTGGCCTCGGTGATGACCGAGGCGGATGCTCTTCCCGAGCCGCCGGGAATGGAGGAGTTCCGCGCCGCGCAGGCCGCCGCAGCCGCCGCGCGGCAGGCGGCGCAAGAGGCCGCCAATCGGGCCCAAGGCGAGCGCAAGTGAACCCGGCCACCCCGGCGCTCCTGGCCATCGGGCGCAACTACGCCGACCACGCCGCAGAACTTGGCGCCGCGCCGCCCAGCGGGCTGATGTTGTTTATGAAGAATCCGGGCTCGATCATTGGCGACGGAGCGGCGATCGTCATTCCGGCCATCTGCCACGAGCCTGGCCCGCAGGTCGACTACGAGGGTGAACTGGCCGTCGAGATTGGTCGCGACTGCCGGAATGCGCCGCGGGCCGACGCGCTGCGGTTTGTAGCCGGGTACCGCATCGCCAACGATGTCAGCGCCCGTTGGTGGCAGAAGGAGGGGGCGGGGGGCCAGTTCTGCCGCGGCAAGTCGTTCGACACTTTCTGCCCGCTCAGCGGACTGACCAGCGCGGAGCGCATCCCAAATCCCAACGCATTGCAGATTCAGACCCGCCTGAACGGCGAACTGGTTCAGGATGCCAGCACCGCTTCGATGATCTGGCCGGTCGATGCGCTCATTGCCGAACTGAGCCGTGGCATGACCCTGCGCGCCGGAACCATCATCCTCACCGGCACGCCCGCTGGAGTCGGCGCGGGCCGCAAGCCGCCGCGATTTCTCGCCGCCGGGGATGTGGTCGAGGTGCAGATATCGGGGTTGGGCACGCTGCGCAATCCAGTACGAGAGGCGTGATGAGCTACTCGCGCCCCAGCGCCCTGGCGCGGCTGGCGGTCTGGGCGGTTCTGCTCTACCAGCGCACTCTGGGTCACTTCTGCGTCGGTTGGTGTCGGTTCCAACCTTCATGCTCGAACTACTCCATTGAGGCGTTTCAAACGCATGGGGCACTGGTCGGCCTCTGGCTTACCGTGCGCCGACTGTCGCGCTGCCAGCCTTGGGGCTCCTCCGGGATTGACCCGGTTCCCCCACGGCACTGAGTGGGTCAGTCCACCGGGAGGCGGCGCTGGAAACTGGCTGCCGCCCGGCTCAGACCCCGGCGATAGTCATCCGCCGCGCGTTCCTGGTGTGGTCGCACCGAAATGATCAGGTCGATGCCGAGCGGGAACTCATACCGCTGCAGCCGAAACGCCTCGCGCAGCAGGCGCTTGAACCGATTGCGCACCACTGCTGAACCCACCTTGCGGCTGACCGCCAGCCCCAATCGCGGGTGGTCCAGTCCGTTCCGCGCCCCGTGGATCACGGCGAAGCCGACATCCTCGATGACTCGAGTGGCGTGGGCCCGGCGGAAGTCCGCAGCACTGCGCACCCGAAACTTCGGCCCGAATGTGGCGCGCGGGGCCTTCATGACGGCGAGTCCAGAAGCCGGTGGTATGCCAAGAGCATTCGGGTGCGAGTCAGCACGCCCAACAGTTCACCATCGGCGCCGACTACCGGCAAGGTGTCCAGATCGGCGGTGGAAAAACGCTCCAGCGCTTCAGCTAGCGAGTCCTCCAGCCGCAGAACCGGTAAGTCGTGTCGCGCTAGGTCCTGCACATGCATGATGGCCAGGGCCGACTGATTGAGGAGGGCCGAGCGCAGGTCGGCGGCGGCCACCACCGCGACCGGCCGCCCAGAATCGTCGATGGCGATGATGTCGGCAGTCTCCGCGGTTGAGGCGAGGCCCTTCAAGCTCTCCGCTGGCGCATCCAAACGCACGGCCACGGCCGGAGTGTGCCCGATGTCGCGGATGGTCTGGCGCCGCAGGAGCATCGAGTCGCTGACCACTCCCAGCCGGACGCCGTAGTGGCGCAACTCGCCCTCGTAGATGCTCTCCCGATTCACCAACCGGGCAGCAGTGACGGCGATCGCCGCAGCGGCCACCGACGAGAGCATGATCGAGTCCAACCCAGTGACCTCATAGACCAGCACGGCTCCGGTGAGCGGTGCCATGGCGCTGCCGGCAACGAACGCCCCCATGCCGATGACCGCGGTCTGCATCGGGCTGACTTCAATGCCAACACTGCGCAGCAGCAGCCCGCAGGCGGCACCAAGAATCGCCCCGAGCAACAGCGTTGGCGCGAACAGGCCGCCAGCGCCGCCGCTGCTGACAGTGCAGGCGGTAGCCACGCTCTTCACCAGCAGTGCCAAAGCCAGCAGCCCGAGAGCGGAGAGCGTCGAGCCCGGCGGCGGCTGGTCCAGAAGGGCAACGACGGCGGGATAGCCATCACCGTAGAAGTGGGGTAGGCCACGCTCGCCGGTCGAAGCGACCCAGCCCAATCCCAGCAGCGCCAGCAAGGCCGCCCCGATCACCGGCACCAACAGCGGGCTGGTTCGGATTCGCTCGAACTGAGTTTGCGACCAGTCGCAGAAGCGGCCAAAGAGGCCAGCGGCCAGACCACACAGGATGGCCACCGCGCACATCCAAGGCAGGTGACTGATCGAAAAGGTGTCGGTCGCGAATGCCTCCGGCGCGATGCCGAAGAGTGGTTCGTTCGAGCCCAAGATTGCCTGAGCGGTGGTCGCCCCCATTACCGCGGCCACCACGATCGGCGCGAAGGTGCGCAGAGTGAAGTCGCGCAGGATCACTTCCAGCACGAAGAACACTCCGGCCAGCGGGGCGTTGAACACCGCCGCCAGTCCGGCGGCTGCGCCGCAGCCAAGGAGCGTGGTGCGCAACTGGGCCCCCGCGCCCAGCCAGGCAGCCAGCGATGCCCCGAGCGCCGCGCCGATCGTCACAATCGGCCCCTCCGGACCAGCCGACCCACCCGAGGCAATAGTGAAGGTTGAGCGCAGCCACTGCCGGATGCCGATGCCCAGCCGCATCTGCCCCTGATCGCGATGCACCGCCAGCAGGACCCGCGAGACACCGTGGCCGCGGAAACTGGTCGGCATGAGCCGAGCCACAACCCCGGCCAGCAGCGCCCCGGCGATGGGAAGAGCGAGCACCCAAAGCCCCAGATGTCCCGGGCCACTTCCCGACAGCCAGTCAAGCGCAGCACGGATGGGCAGGATGAAACCTAGCGCCGCCACCCCGACCGCCGACCCAAGGGTCGCCGCCAAGGCCAGTGGCAGCCAAGAGTCCCATCCGAGCAAGCGGGAGATGGTTTGTGCGCGGATCATCGTCTGGCGTGGGAAAACGGCCGGGAGCGCCCACAGAAGCGCTTGCGCCCCGCACCCTAGCGGCCTATCCTACGGGGCTCGGTTTCACCATCGCCTCGGCGGCCAACCATGGAGGTTTGACAGTGATTGAAGCGCTCAAAAGCGACGAGATCGTCGAGAAGCTCGGTGGTAGGTTCAAGTTGACCGCACTCATTCAGCGGCGCTTGGGTGAGATCATCCAGGGCGCACGCCCGCTCGTTGAGCGCGAGGGGCGCAGCGATCTTGAGGTGGTCATCGAGGAAATCCTCCAGGACAAGATCACCGTGGATTGGGAGGCCAGCGGTCTGCCCGAACCGACCAAGGCCAAGGGGCGCTAACCCGCCAGATTGGCCGAACTCGGGTGGTTTGGGAACGGGAAGGGTGTTGTTACCGCGTGCACGAATCTTGTCTTGGGCGCCTGCCGGGGTAGACTTTCGATTGGCGATGCGCTAGGAGGTCTCATGACCGGCAGACTGATCGTTGCTCTATGCGGGGCCTGTGCTTTTCTGAGTTCCACTACGGCCGCGCAGGATGGACAAGTCATTGGCGGACACTTCGACCCGCTTCCAGTGGCCTTCCGT